>JAFCCM010000021.1 GCA_017610225.1 Candidatus Aenigmatarchaeota archaeon
ATCATAGAACTTGAAAATTTTCAGATATCCACATGGAATTGTAGTTGTTGTGGTAGTTGGGATTGTAGTCGTGGTTGAAACTGTTGTAGTGGTTGGTTGAGTAGTTGTTGTTGATATTGTCGTGGTAGTTGTTGAAACGGTAGTTGTGGTTGGTAAAGTAGTTGTAGTTGATATTGTTGTAGTTGTTGTAGTTGTTGTAGAAACTGTGGTTGTTGTTGGTAAAGTAGTTGTTGTTGATATTGTCGTGGTAGTTGTTGAAACTGTTGTAGTGGTTGGGATAGTTGTAGTGGTAGTTGGAATTGACAAACAAGTGTCAACCTCAACATACATATAATCCCATGTTTTATCAGAATCATCATCACTCCTTATTCCAGCTTGAAGATTATTTACTTCACTTTTAGTCCAATCATTACCTGTTAAAGGGTTTTTACTCCACTGATAACAAATATCTCTACGGTAAGTATTACCCCACCAATGAATAGAAGTTCCATAATAAGTATTACCACTTGTCTTTAACACATGAGTAAACGGATCATATTCTCCACCTGTAAGAAGATTAACATCAACACAAACTTTCAAATTATAAATACTGCCAATATCATCAGGAATATCTTCAACCCTAAAAATAGAAACTCTGTTCAATCCAGTTGAACTCAAATATCCTGGATCTTCTCTTCCATCCACACATGTCCAAGACGGATAACAATTTTCTCTTGTCCATTGATCCTTATCCCCATTAGCATTTGGTAATAATATATACTTTTTAATGTAAGGTTCTTCACAATCTGGTTGAGGAATTTCATCAGGAACGCACCAATCAGGGTTCGAATAATCACAATGACCAGGCAGACCTACAGGATCATTATCACAGCCAGGCCAAGTACATCCACCAGTTATACACGGAGTATCTTCTGGTTCTTTATTACAAACATTATTCCTATCAAATCCATCTATACATTCTCTGGAGTCAATACATTCTCTATCTCTTCCATTCCCACATGGGTCAACACACCAAACACTACTAACTAAATTTTCCTCACAACATGTTGTTTCTGGACATGTCTTTAATCTATAATCACCATCGCCAAAATCTTTACAATAATTGGATCCAAGATCTGTATGATCTTCACATCCTGTTGGTCCACTAAAAGGTCCACGAACATAAAAAGAAGAAGTATTTGGAATAGGGCACGTAAATCCAGCTAATACACTCCCGAAAAATAATGATACAACAATACATGTAAATAATAGATATTTTTTATTCAATTTTACCCCCCCCAAATAACTGAACTAAACTACTTAGAAATAGTTATCAATTTTAAATTATTAAACACCCTATGTAGAGAAAATGTTGATAAATCTTCTATTAAATAGAATGATAAAATTATTTTTGTAGCCTCATCTTTCAAATTTTTATTGGAGAAGGGGATAGAATAAACCATGGGTTTCCTCAACAATCAAAGAAAAAAACTTATTCAATTCTAGCAAGTTTTTGGGACATCGTCGACAGATTGTAAAAGAAATCTTTAAATAGTATAATTTATATTAGTATAATTATGATTATACAAAATTTCAAGGATAGAAAAAAAGAATTAGCAGAAATAAAGGAAGTTTTGGAGAGTAATAATACTGAACTAGTGATTATTTATGGGAGGAGGAGAATTGGTAAAACACACTTAATACTAAAGGCAACCGAAAAGAGAAAAAGGATTTACTATTTATCTGTTGGTGAAAAGAATCTGGAGAGATTTTATAACGTTTGTCTTCAACACTACCCAGAAGTCTCAAAATTGAGAATGGATTGGGAAGTACTATTCGATTTTCTGAAAAAGAAAGTAGAAATTGTTATTATTGACGAATTTCAAAATCTAATACAAGAAGATGAAAATATCCTTAATATTTTTCAGGTAATCAAGGATGTTACGTTGGGAAATTCTAAATTAAAACTCTTTTTGCTTGGATCCTCTGTATCTATGATGACATCAAAAGTTCTTGATTACAAAAGCCCACTTTATGGAAGAAGAACTGGTTCATTGAATCTTAAAAGGATTTCTTTTTTTGATTTAAATAGTTTTTTCCCAAATTTAGGGATAGAAAAATTTGTTGAAATGTATGGTTTTGCAGATGGAATTCCATTTTATCTGATTAGAATAAATAAGAAATTCTGGATATGGCTACAGGAAAATTTAAAAAAGAAGGGAAGTTTCTTGAAGGATGAAGTAGATTTTTTGATGAGGTATGAATTCAAGGATGTAAGCACTTATAAATTGATATTAGAATCTATTTCGCATGGGAAAACAAAATTAAATGAAATTAAGAATTTTATAAAACTGAAAAGAACAGATATAAGCCCATATCTAAGGAATCTAACTGAAGTTGGTATGATTAAAAGAATTGTTCCAGTTACTGAAAACATTAAATCAAGACTGGGTAGATATTATCTCTCCGATTACTTCCTTAAATTTTGGTTCAAATATATTTATCCAAATCTAAGCTCAATAGAAGAAGGTATTTTTAACGTAAGTATTATTAAAGATAGTTATAACAATTATCTGGGTGCTGTTTTTGAAGATGTAGCAAAAGAGTTTCTGATAAAAGAGATGAATAAATTCTTTCAATTCACAAAAATAGGACGCCAATGGGGGAAGTTTAAAGGTGAAAAAGGAAAAAATACTTATGAAATAGATATCGTGGCTTTAAATGACCAGACTAAAGAAATTCTGTTCGGCGAGTGCAAGTGGAAGGAAAAAGTCAACGCTAAAAAAATTTTGAAAGAACTGAAGGAAAAAGCCAAGTATGTTCAGTGGAATAATGATAAGAGAAAGGAATATTATGTTATTTTTGCCAAGAGTTTCGAGAAAAGGGTAAAAGAACCAAACTTGATGTTGTTTGATCTGAAAGATATGGAGAAAGTTTTTAAAGAAGTATGAACTTATTCGTTTTCTACTTCTTGGATTTTTTCTTCTTTTTAGTTAAGCCTGAAAATGGTAAACTTACTTTACAATAATTTTATCCCATCCCTATGGACTTGTTCAACCAAACTATCTCCTGTCTGTTTAAACTCCTTTTTCATGAAGAAATGTGTCTGTATTTCCCTTCCAAATCTTTTCTCAAGTCTTTCATTTATCTTCTCAATTTCTATTCTTTCTTTTGTTTCCATCTCTTTATTCAACACAACTGCAATATCAACATCAGAATCTTCTGTATAGGAATTTTTAACAATTGAACCAAAAACATATACTGACTTAACATCAACCACTTCATTAACAAGCCTAGTGAATTCTCTCAGCAATACAACTATTTTTGGATCTAACCCGTTAAGATTTTTTCTCTCGAGATCAAGAATATCCTTAATTAAAATGGAATAATTATTGGTGAGATTTATTTTGTAGTAAGTTCTTTTACCAACTTTATTTGCAATTATCAACTCATTTTTCAATAAAATATTGATTGAATTAAAAATTGAATTTCCACCGAGTTTTGTTATTTTTTTAATCTCTTCTTTTGTTATTCCTTGCCCAGGAGATTCTGTCAAAACACTCAATACACGCCAAGATGATTTTGAACCCAATACTATATCTACTAACATTTTAACACACCAATTTCTCTATAATTTTTATAAAAACTTTAGCAATTTTATTCACAAACCATTCTGCCTTTTTAACATAGCGCGTATTATCTGTTAACGATCTAGAAGAATAATATTGAGCCTTTCCCCTTTCTTTTTTTCCTATTAAAAGAAGGTATGATATTGAACTAGGTTGTATTTCTCTAACTTCTTTTTCTGCCTTTTTAAAAAGAGATAGAATTCTTTCCCTTTCTCTCTTATTTCTGATAACTTTTCTCAATTCATTTATAGTTTTCTTATGAACTTCTGGACCAGTGATTTTTATATTGTAATTCTTGCCAAGATATAAGTTTGCGATATCATGCATAGCATAATAAGCGGAGATAATTGCCCATCTCGGATGTTTTTTAATAATATTCTCTGCCAATTTAATATCATCTTTGTAAGCAAATTTGTGAAAGTTTATCCAAATCTCTCTTTCAACTATAGATAATTTAGTCATTTTATCACTTTTATGATATTAAACTTACTTATTTAAATATTTTATCACTTTTATGATGGAAAATCATCAGTTTTAATACTTTTTACCTGACCCAAGAGTAAAATATTATTTTGCATAAAATCGATTATAGGTCATTTAATCACGAAAAAAAGAAACGTCTGAATTTATTGTCTTTTCAAGTGATCAAATGTTATTTAATTCATCACATAAAGAATTCATGTTCACCATAACACAATAATTTAGAATGATTACATCATATTAACATGTCTTATTCCTTTTGTTGTTATTGCAAAACTCCTAGTTGAAGAATATACTTCTATCAGCAAACCTTTTTGAACCAAAGATTTTGTAATGGAATTTATAACATCAGATGCAACTTCCCCTTTACTTTTAATAATAAAATTCATTATTTCTGATTTGTTTGCAACTAACCTTACACACATCTCTTCTAAAATCTTTTTTTCTATTCCGTTCTCCAATCATTCCACCACTAATTGCTGTTTCAGTCTCATTACTTCTGACTCGCCGCATAATTTTTTAACTAATGCCAAAGCAAAATCCATTGCTGTTCCTGGTCCTTGTGAAGTGATTATATTTTCATCAATGACTACTTTATTTCCTCGAGGATAAGATATCTGTCTTTCCAAACCAGGATAAATCGTTGCACGTTTTTCGTCTAGCAAACCAGCCTGTGCTAAAACCAATGGAGCAGCACAAATAGCACCAATAATTTTTTTTCTCGCATTAAAATCTTTCAACATTTCTATCAACTTTTCAGTTCTAGCAAGAGTCTTATATCCAGGTCCTCCAGGAAGAACAATTGCATCATAACTTTCAGGATTAATTTCCATAAGTCTTTTGTCAGCCATTACCCTAACTCCGTTCGAGCCTTTGATCACAGATCCAATTATTCCAACTGTTTCTACTTCTAATCCAGCCCTTCTTAGGACATCTACAACTGTAAAAGCCTCTATTTCTTCAAAACCATCTGTTAATGGAACCATAACTTTCATAATATCCCCCAAAATTTACTATATTTTTTAAAGGTTAAATTTCTTAAGGATTTTGTATACAAATTCTTTTGTTAAAATGACATAGATAATATTTAAGTAAGGATTCCTTACATGATATGTGATAGTATGAAAAATGAATTGAATGTACCACCTCAAATAGTAAAAATGACAAGTAAAGGACAGTTAACATTACCTATAGAATTTAGAAGAACATTGAAATTAGAAAAAGGAAACTATCTTCTCATGAATAGAATAGGGAAAAAATATATCCTAATGGAAAAGATTGAAACCTCACCTTTAGACATGATAACAGAAGTATTTGGAAAGGATGTTAAAAAGAAAAGACTAACAAAAAAAGATTTAGAAAAAACAGTGGAAGAAATCAGAGAGCAGAATATCCAGTAATTCAACTCTTACAGTATAAACATATACAAAGTTGAGATATACAGGGAATTCGCAGTATTAAATTGTATGGGGAAATAGGAAGTTGAGTAATGTCTCACATCCTTTTGAACAAATCTATTATTGATTCTGGACTTATTTTAATCATATTGCTGGTGTTGATTATGGTTCCATCTCTTGTGAATTTTGGTATATTCTTTTGAAATCCTTTGATAAGTTTTCTGCTGATTGTTTTGGTTCTCATTCTCTTCCCGTTCTTTATGATCCAGTTGGAATCATCGTAATAAAGCAGGGCAAACAGGTCAGCCAAATCTTTTTCTCTCTTAAACCTATCAGTTCTCTTTGTTGCAGAATTTAGTTTCATTTCTATCAATATTCTTGACGAAGGAATGAGTATATCTAGATTCTTAAATTTCACCAACTCACTATCTTTTTCGAATATTTTTTCAAGAATGGGTATGTGCATAACTCTTTTGTCAATTTTTTTAGGGCAGGCTATATCAAGGTAAATGGTGATGAGGTCATATACTGGTACTTTTTTCGATTGCTTCTCTTTCAATTCTTTTTGAGTTGAAAATTGAATGTACTTTGCCCACCTAAATGTTGAGTGGGGTTGAAATCCTTTAGATTCCATTCTTTTTATCAAATTCTGAAAATCAATTTCCTTTGGGTTAAAGAAAATATCTATGTCCCTAGAGCCTATATGACCAATACCTAATTTTTCAAGGAAAAGGTGTACTGCCCAGCCCCCCATTAATCCAATATTTTTCCTTTGTTTTGAATTTAGAGATTTGAAAAAATCCCAAAGATATTTTTCTGAGTACCCCACTTCTGTTCTGTTAATCATGATTCCAACCATTTCTTCTTGATTATTCTTGCATGCTCCTCACCCAACCCTCCAAATGATAAAAGATCGGATAAAATCAAACCTGTTGGAGCTATCTTAAAACTCTTTTCTTCCCTACTCAAACCGAAATAGAATTCACTTTCGACAGGCATAAGGATCAAATTAGCTTCTTTTTCTACAGATTTCTTAACACCTTTTTCAATCAAGTAGTCATTCCATTTTTCTATTTCTTGTTTTTTGACATATACATGGACATCTTCTGTTTTGATGTAAGGAAATAGCAACTCACCTGCACAGAACAAGGTGAATGAATAGTCTAATTTCGATTTTTTCACAATTTCCATCTTTCCCCTCATGGTTTTATTGATAAAATAGTACCTCTTTGGTTTTACTCGAAATGGATCGTTTATCGAAATAATCTTGATTAGATCTGGGGCATTTGCTAATTGATATTTTCCGTTAATTTTGACTACGAAACCAATGTTTTCCATCTCCTTGACAAGGTTATATATGGGAGAGTAGTTTAGTGTGTTCGATTTTTCAATCTCATAGATAGTCCATCGCCTATTTTTGTTTTCCAATATCCAAAGCAACACTTCTAACCTTTTTTTCGTTAGTTCCATAATATATCTATTAAATAGATAGTATATAAAGTTAACGGTTATAAAAAAAATGACTGTAACTACTATTCTGACTCAAATCTCTTAAGTATTTTGTTTACAAATTCTCTCGCTACTTCAGGACCATCTGCTGTAATAATATTATCATCTTCAATGACATGTCGATTAGAATAAGTTGCACTTTCCTGTTTTAGAACACCAATAGCAAAATCCACCGGAAAAACTGTGGACACAACCCCTTTTAATATTCCTGCCCTTGCCAGAATCATAGGTGCTAGACAAATCGCTGCTATTAGTTTATTTTGTCGATCAAACCGTCTTACCCATTCTATAACCTCTGGATAATCCAATAATTTAGGAGTACCTGACCCACCAATAATTACAAATGCATCATACTCGTTTGTATTTGTTCGCCTTAGGGATTTGTCTGGTTTGATTCTCATCCCTTCCATTCCCACTGCATCATCTGTGGTTATACTTGCCACCGTGATTTGGATCTCTTTCTCTTCTAGTCCTTTTTTAGTCACCAAAAACTCTGTCTCATTAAAATTTCTCTGCGCAATCAGTAATAAGACTCTGACCATATTTTATAATTATATTCCCAAAAATTAATAGTGATATTATGTTGAAGCAAATAATAGTAGTAAGAAAAGATATTGATATGAGTCTGGGAAAATCAATTGCCCAAGCATGTCATGCATCTATAGGATCTTATGAAAAAACTTCTCAAGCGATTATTAAAGCTTGGAGAGGTGAAGGTCAAAAAAAGGTTGTAATTGAAGTAAATTCAAAAAAAGAATTAAAGGATTTATATAAAAAAGCTAAAGATTTGGGAATATCATGTTTTCTTGTCAAAGATGCCGGGATGACAGAACTAGAGCCAGGAACTACCACGGCTTTAGGAATAGGACCAGATAAGGAAGAATTAATTAACAAAGTCACAGGAAGTATTAAGTTACTTTAATTTTCTGAATATAGTTGAAATTAAACATTTAAATTTTAGATGTAATCTCTTAACATGCTTGATTATGTAAATCCTAAAACAGGAGAAGTTATAAGAGTAGAAAATAATCAGGATTTAATTTTGAAGATTCTTGAGGAAGGCGGTGAGTTTAGATTAAGAGAACTTTCAAGAAAAACTGGACTCAATAAAAGGCGTATTGCTTTTAGATATTTAGATTCAAGTTTTACAAAAAAACACGATATAACAATTATCGGTATTTACCCTAAGCTATCATATGAATTAAATGGTCAAGAATGATCTTTGTTAATCCTCTCAACCTTCTATTTGGTGTTTAAATTCTAGAATTTCATAGTAATCTTCGGTAACTTAACCTCACTATTCGCTGTAAGAACAATTAATAAGTTAATTTGCTATAATTGATTTCATGAAACTGATGTTTAATGATATACTGATATATGTAACACTATTTTTTTCTCTATTCTCAACACTGTTCTTTTTAGTGGTCTATATTGAAGAAGGGAGGAAAGTGAAAAAGAAGAAAGTAAAAAGATACCCAAAAATCTCAATCATTATGCCTGCTTACAATGAAAGTAAAAATATCATAAAATCTATTAAATCTGCGAAAAGTGTAGACTATCCGAAAAACAAACTTGAAATAATAGTTGTGGATGACAAATCAGAAGACAACACATATGAGCAAGCAAAAAAAATGCAGGGAAAATTAGTGAAAGTATTTACCAAAAAACATGGTGGTAAAGCAAGAGCAGTCAATTATGGAATAAAAAAATCTTCTGGAGAAATTATAATGGTCTTAGACGCTGATACATTTCCTGACAAAAAATGTCTAAAAAACATAGTCGGATATTTTGAAGATCCTGAAATAATGGCAGCGTTACCAGTGATAAAAATATGGAAGCCAAAAAATATAATAGAAAAATGCCAAACAGTGGAATACAGTACTATGGGTCTACTAAAAAAAACATTCTTCACCATGGGATCAATGAACTGCACGCCAGCAGGAGCATTTGTAAGAAAGAGTTTTCTAAAAAAATATGGAGGGTTTGCAACTAACACACTGACAGAAGATTTTGAAATGGGAATGAGAATTCAATCAAAAAATTACCAAGTAGCCCAGTCATTAGACAGTCAAGTCTATACTGTAGTACCAAGCAAGATTAAAAAATTGATAAGGCAAAGGGTAAGATGGAGTTATGGGGGATTGGAAAATATCAAAAAATACAGACATATGTTAAGTCCCAAGTATGGTGATCTAGGTCTATTCTTTTTACCAATGATGTTATTTAGCATGGGTTTAGTATCTTTTCTATTCATTTATTATATGATTCAAGTAGTATCAGATTTATTTCACATTCTCTACCTCAACTCACTAATCAACTTTGATGTAATACCTTTAATCGATATTAGCGGAAAGATGGCTACGTCAAGTATTATCACAAATGAAAAATCCTTTATTATTTTATTCACGATTTTGAGTGCTATTATAATATACAATTTAGGAAGGAAAAGGATCAATGAAAAATTTAGGTTTAGTTACATAATTTATTTCTTAATATATGGTTGGATAATGAGCTTCTCGCAACTGATAGCTCTTTCATATTTTCTGGTCGGAAAAAAACCAAGATGGTAAAAAAGTTAAATACATATGAGTAAATTATTCCTTATGAGAAAAATTAGTTGGGACAAATATTTTTCAGTCTTCCTGATAACATTCCTTATATTCGTAATAGGAATTTTATTAAGTCAAACAATATCATCAAAAAGTTCTAAAGAAATACTCAAGACCCAAAAACAAGTTAAAAATTACATATTAAGTCTAAACCTTCAGTCAGATATTGCATCAGAATATATATGCAGAGTAAATGTTTTTGACCTAACAAAAGAAAAGCTTAACTTAGGACAGCAAATAGAAATCTTGGAAAAAAATCTGGGAAAAGATAATGAAATTGTAAGAGATCTTAAGCAGGACTACTCACTTCTATCAATCAGACAATGGTTATTGGTTAAACAAGTTAAAGAGAAATGTAACAGAGATATAAACATAATCCTATTCTTCTATTCTAACACAAACAACTCATCAGAGAGTGAATCACAAGGTTATGTCTTAGATTACCTCTATGAAAAACACCCTGACGACCTTGTAATTTATGCATTTGATATGGATGATGATAACCCTGCATTAAACACAATCAAGAGTATATATGGGATTAAAATAGTACCATCAGTAGTAGTGAATGAAAGATTATTCTCAGGTTTCCAGTCAAAAGGAAGAATAAAGACGCTATTGACTTAGACAAATCCTTCAAGAGTTGTAACGTTCATTACACTTAATATAGCCTTCATCACAGCAAAATCAAATCCTTTGTCTGTTTTTCCATAGACCCAGATTCTATTTCCGCCGCCAGTGACTCTTGTTTGATTTGAAAACTCTGGTGGAACTAGTATTATTTTCAATATTGTATCTTCCCGCGTTATATTATCATATGTGTCTATTGGCTCAGCATTAAAATGTGTTTTTGATCTAAAAATACTTCTCATGAGATTATCATACCTAGACAATTTATAAACAATCTCAATAGTCTGTAATTGATAAAGAGCATTTGTTTCTGGAGTGCCGGGTTTAAAAAGTATAGTCACATTTTTTATCCTATAATTTGAAAACAAATCATGTAATATCTCCTCTCTTGGAAATATCTCCACATTCAAAGCTTTTCTAATATCTCTCCTAAAAGAAAAAGGAACGCCCTTGATAAAGATTGTGTTGACTGGTTTAATGTATTGATAGATTTGATATGACAACAGGACTAATATGATTCCTATAACAATAAATCTAATAGTTTTCCCTTTAATTTTGAATTTCATTCTATCACTAACTCATTATTGTGAAACTGACTAATATTTCTAACTCATTAAGAATTTGTTCAAAATAAAATAAAAAAAGAAAAAAAAGTCATTTTGCGTTATACAACTGCTGTAATTTCAGAAGCTGAAACGCCTGTAACTTTGACTGCCGTGTTACCGTCTAATTGTTCTAAGAACGAATCAAACTGTTGTAATACTGATGTCGCATCTCTTGTATCTGCTGCTTCCCAACCAGCTACTACCACTGCATACTTTCCAGTTTCAACTACACCGTCAACTAATGCGATGTAACCTTCACCTTCAGCGAATGGCAATAATCCGGATGAACCATATGTTGGATAAGTTAATCCTAAAGCTGTAGCAGATAAACTGTTAACAGCTGGACCACCTACTAACACAAGGTGTTTTCCGACTGGTAATGATACTTCATTGTCTAGTTTAGCAACTGCATTTGTAACTGGAACGACTTTCTTAACAGTGTCTCCACCGCTTGTAGTTGTTGTTCCTGTTGCTTTGACTGATATTGTTGCGAATACTTGTTCTTTTGGTACTTTGAATACACATTCATCACTTGCTCCATTGGATTTTGGATTCATGATGACTATACCATAGAGTGATCTATGATCTTCATCTTTTGTTCCAATATTGCCCCATGAAGTAGTACCTCTCTTAGCTTGTAATTCATCTGCTTCTTCTGTACTTGCTGTTGCACCTAGGTTTTCAAAATCACTACTGACTACTTCCCAGTACATCTTGATATCATCTTGTCCAGTTGCTAAATCTGATGATGCTTTACCTAATATGTCCAATGTTATATTGACATATCCAGCACCAGATGCTACAATAGGATCCAAATCTATCTCAATATTATCTGATTTTGTATCACCATAGTAAACTCTTGCTGTTACATTGTTTGTTGCTGCTGTATTGTTTTGGATTGTACCTGCATATGTTTTAGCACCTGCAGAGTTTCTATACCAAACACCGACACCACCATCAACATCTCCTGTTGCATTCCAAACTAACCACATTCTGTTAGTTCGTGTATCTGAACTTACTTCATTAAGATTGTCTGCTTCTATTTGTAGGCCATCTTCAACAGAAGTTGTTATGTAAACTGTTTTTTGATCTGTTGATGCTCCTAAAGTAACACCATCTTGGTACTTGAATGTTAATGTCATATAGTTGTCGTCGCTTACTGTGATTGCATCAAAACAAACTTCTGCATAATCGTTTGGATATTTGTAACATCCACCTGTTGTTATTGGGTTATCTGTATCATCATTTACTACAAAGACACTTTTAACACCAATAGTTGGATAATCATTTGCTGTACTTCCAGATGGGTCAGCATCACCTGCTGCGTTTGCGTTCAAACCGCTGATTACCCATTCCCAACAATCAGTATCTGTTGGATCATCGTTACAAATGTTATCGTCTTTCTTGTATGCGTCACCATCTGAGTAAGTCTCTGAAGATTGTTTACCCATGATTAATGTTGCACCTCTTTCTGCAAGGGCATCTGCATAGAAATAATCATCTACTGTTATTTCTACACCATCATGAGTTTCAGTTCCACTAATTGTATACAATGTACCATCAATGGTCAATCTTATTGACCCTGTACTACCAACATTCTCTAATGTAACTGTTTTACCTTCAACTGTTACACTATCACCAATGTTCATGGAGTATGTATCTCCTACATAGGCTGTGAATTTAGTATGTGGTGTTGTTGCATCAGTTCCTGTAATCTTCATTGTTTTACCCAAAAAGTCCATTGTTAATGGTTGTGCGCTTGTTGCTGTACTTACATTGATTGCTTCATCAAATACATAATAATATGATAAAGCTCCTGTTGCGACTTCCATGTATATACCAGTCTTATAGTCATCTTCTGATGCGTTTAAACTGGTTGCAACTGTTGGCGAAGTTGATGCCAAAACAATCTCATCATGGAAATTGTAACTGTCACTTTGGAATGTTACTGTACTATCTTGAAGACCTGCTAAATCGTCATCTGTAAATGTTGTATCCAGATAACCTGAAGCACCAATTGGATAACCAAGTGGGATGTCTTCTGTTTTTCCTCCAGTAACTGTCACTGTGGCTCCACCTGTTGAGACTTCCTCATAGGATTCACCTGCTAATCTTGCTGCTAAATCTACGGCACCGACAACATCTCCAGGAGATGCAGCAGAACCAACAACAACATATGCGTCTAAGCTGTTGTCAGCAAATAGGAAACTTGGATAGTCTCCTAAATCAACTGCTGCTACTAATGGTGATATTGCCATAAGTGCAGTCAAAATTGCCGATAGCAATTTTATTTTCATTTATTTTTTCACCTTTGTATTCCGTTATTCACGGAAATGCAGACTCACGCCTGCTTATACCTAAGACTTATCTCTGGTAGGTATATAAACCTTTCGCGAAACTGTTTCATAGGATGTTCCCTATATACTAATATGTGCCCTAAAATCAAGAAATAGTAATTAAAAGTGAGTTAATTGTTCCAATAGGTACTATTTACGTCTTTTATCTGAAAAAACGTTTTTAGTAAGTTTTCAATTTCTAAAGTATTGAAATTATTGTTCGGTCTTCTCTTCAATAAACTTTTTCTTCAATGTTAACTTATTTTTCCTACCAGATCTTACAACAGAAACGACACCTCTTGCTTCAAGACTTTGAACTATTCTGCTAACTTTAGCCTTTGAAAATCCCGATGATTTTACAAGTATTCTTTGATCAACACTTTTTTTGTTCTTGTTTTGAATAAGATTAACAATAATTCTTTCAGGCTCATTTAAAACAGAAAATACAACTGCTGATCTTTTGGAAAGTTTGTCATATATCAAGAATATACCTACTGCTATTATCACCAAGAAAAATATTATCCATCCAAAATCTATAAGTTGAAAAAAGTTAGTTGGATTAAGACTTTCATAATATATTTTCAATGGTATCATATCTCCTGAAAATTGGTCAGAAAATTCCCATTTCATTACAATCCTTCTTCCATCACTCCCTATGTCCGAACCAGAAGGTGAAATAGGTGATATTTTATTATCAACAAGAGCCATTAACTCTGGGAGTTTTACAATTATGTTTACATTCTTGGTGTCACGCAGTATTGGTATGTCTAATCTAAACAAGGTCTTATTATCTCTTGTCGATATCATACCTTCAGTTCTAAAATTCGTCTTGATTAATATCTGACCAACAATAAACGGAGAAATGGGTTTACATATCAAAACATTTTCTTCATGCTTTTCAACATAACATTTTCCACCATCCACTTTCAAATCATATATTTCATACGGCATGGAAAAATAAACTTCTTTAGTTTCATCAGTAAATTTAAAAACCAACTCCATATTCACTTTACCATTGTCTTTAATATCAATAGTTGAATTCAATTCTTCTACACTTTGAGATAATACTAAATTAATAGAAAAGATCATAAGCAAAAAAAATAGAATGAAACGTTTCATAATGAATATTTGATTTGTGTTCTAATATATTTACTCTATTACAACATCAATTTTAAACCCACATTGGGGGCATCTACCTCCAATTAGATTGATTTTATTCACTTCAGACCCAGATCTTTCTATTACAAGAGTACCACAATTATAACAATAAGTATTTTCTGAATCAATTTCATTCTTTCCATTAATGTAAATATATCTCAAACCAATCATTTTAGCATCTGATGCAAATTTTTGTAATGATTCTAATTGTGTAGATGGCAAGTCTTTCATTTTATATGTTGGAGTAAACGTTAGCAAATGATAAGGTACACTTGAACCAAGATTTTCTATTACCCATTCAAGAAGTTTTTGATTAGGTTCTTCATTATCTCCTACTCCTGGAACAATAAGATTTGATATTTCTGTGAATACTCTATGTTTTTTGAAACTTTTCAATGCGGCAAATACTGGATTAACATCATTAACACCCATATATTCTTTATAAAATTCAGGATCAGCAGAAGCTTTAATATCAACTGTTACAGCATCCAAATATTTTCCTATCTTTTTGATTGCATCAGAAGTCATATAGCCATTTGTTCTAAAAACTGTTTTGATGTTATATCTTTTTGCAAGCCTAGCAACCTTGAATGCAAATTCAAAATTAACTGTTGGTTCTGTGTAAGTAAATAAAATAATTTTGATTCCTTTTTTATTTACTAATTTTATTATTTCTTCGGGGTTATATTTTTCACCCATTCCACTTGTTCTTTCACTTATATCAGCATTTTTACAAAATTTACATCTCATATTACAACCAAATGAAGCAATTGAAAGAGCTTTGGAATTAGGATAAAAATGAAACATTGGTACTTTTTCGATAAGTTGTTCTTTCATTAAAAGTATTTTACCATAATTTTTAGAATATAATATTCCTTTTTTATTCAATCTAACGCCACAAAATCCTGCCTTTCCTTCTGAAATTAGACATCTTCTTGCGCATAACTCACATCTAATTTTTCCTGATTCCCTTTCCCATAATAAAGCTTCTTCCATTTAATCTTCTATAGTTATAGTGTTATGAAGTAATAAAGAAGTGTTAAAAATGCCCTGGTAGCTTAATGGTTAGAGCAATTGCCTCGTAAGCAATAGGTTGTGAGTTCAAATCTCATCCAGGGCTTAAAAATTATATTCACAACAACCTAAATCATCTTAAGTAAGAAAAACTAATAATAGAAAGTCTACACTTCTGTCAGTGTATATTTTATCACAGGTGATTTTTATGGCAAGGAAAAAAATGGATGAAATGACCTTATTGAGAGAAAAAGCATTAGAGTCTGGAAAAGTCGTAGTTACAGAAACAAAGATTAATCCAAAACTTAAGATGCAGCTTCTAAAAAACTATGGTATTATTGTTAAGTAAAAATGATTCGACTTTTTATAATTTGCATTTATCTAGTTATTCTTCTAAAATAATCAAATATATAATAATATATGATAGAATAGGTTAAAGGTGATTTATTTGGAAGTAATATATGAAATTGAAAAACCAAACCTTCAGAAAGTCAAAGATGTTCTCCTAAAAGATGATGTGGTTGGAAGAGCTAGTGTTTTATTCAAGGATGGGAATGCCTTAGGGTTTGAGAACAAATACTATTGTTATGTTTCAGGAATAGAAGAGGCTTGTAAGAAATCAGAAGAACTAATGAAAGATTTAGGTAAAAAAGTGGATGAAAAGGAAAAGGAACAAATAATACAAAAAATAAAAGAAGAGGAAGACAAGGCAATACAAGGTTTTGGTGGAATATTTGGTTGATTTTTTTGCACTAGTAGTCTAGTCTGGTTATGATACGAGCTTGCCAAGCTTGCGACCCGGGTTCAAATCCCGGCTGGTGCATAATATTACAAGTTCATATTTGTAGAAGACTCGTGTATTGAATTTCTAGTTCTTTTCAAATGTAAAGGATATTAAAATTAACTGCATGCAAATTAACACTTTTTATTAGATCCTGGATCCCCATGGTCTTTAATTCTTTTTTTATATTTTGATAAGACATGATCTAAAGATTTTTCTAAATCTAAATCAAAACAATTAGATAAGTTTATTAATGAAAAAAATATATCACCCATTTCTTCCCTAATTTCACTTGTTTTCATGTTAATATCCTTTGAACCATAAGAAGTAGTTTTTAATATTTCTTTTGCTAACTCCCCAACTTCTGAAACTAAGTCTAACAAAAGATATATTGGTCTTGATTCGAGCCCATTCTTATCACAGAATTTTTTGACTTTTTCTTGGATACCAATCTTATTTTCCATTTGAATCATCTATATTTGTCTTGTATTTTATAATTGTTATTTATAGTCTAATAAATTTAAAATATCTGCACTAATTAATTTTAATCAACCATTAACCAATTCATTTATGGTTTCAGCAATTTCAGTGACAGCATTATCTAAAGGTCTATTATTATTAAATACTAAAATTCTATTTGGATATTCAAGTGCAAGTCGTTTATATATCCTTTCCCGTTCATTGAAAACTCTTATATCTTCTTCAGAAACTTCATGAGATCGATGTTCTCTTACTTTTCTATCTCTTCTTCTTATCCTTTCTATTCTAACATCAAGGGGAACATCTATGTAAAAAGTTAAATCAGGAATAACAGGTGTGATTCTTAATAAGTCTTTAAACCACATATAAGTCTCTTCCTCGTCCATTTCATACTCTTCTAATAATGTAGGCAATTGACATGCTATTTGAGTATCTATAAAACGGTCTTTTAAAACAATTCCACCATTTTCAAGATGGGGAACTATTTCATATTCTGTTAGATACATAAAATCTGCAAGTATTGCAAATACCTGTGTTAGTGAAGTCTTATTCCCTCTCTTAACTCTCAAAAATTTATCTCCTAATAAAGTATCAATAATATATTCACCAAAATGTGAAGTAGAAAATTCATCAACTGGATGAACTTGATAACCTGACGATTCCAATAAATAAGCTACTTCATTTATCAGTGTTGTTTTTCCACATCCATCTTGTCCTTCAAAACTTATGAGATAACCTCTACTCATTCTGATTCACCATATTTATCTCATCAATTCCCCAAAATTTTCAATTACTTTTTTAAAAGCTTCAATATATAAATTGATAATTGGGTCATTTGGGTCATGCCAAACTGGTAATTTTAACGAATGTTCATGAAATCTTTCTGCTATTGGAAAATCTCCTCTACTATATCTTAATTTCCCTTCATAACGTGGAAATATAATTCCAGGATTTTGAAATAATGGATGATAGTTTAATGGACATGTCGATCCAGGTCTATCTAATTCATTACAACCTTCAGCTAAGAGAGCATCATAAAACCTACCAATTTCAAGACCACCAATTTCTTCTGGTCTGTACTGCATCAGAAATGCATACCAAGTTGGTTCTACATGATCTGCAATATCAGGTACTTCAATACCTGGTAAGTTACCTAGTTCTTCAGACATTCTTTTTGCAGTTTCTCTCCGTCCTTTTAAAATATAATCTAAATTATCAAATTGTTCTTCTGCTATAGCTGCTGCAATAGGATGAATTCTAAATTTCAATCCCATTCCTGTAACTGCAAATTGATAAAGAATGTGATCCGTTGGTATTTCCTGTTTACATCTCTTATTATAATGTCCTAAAAGGAGTGCTCTATAAAATATTTCTTCATTATTCGTCAATAAAACTCCTCCCTCTCCTCCGGTTATGCTTTTTTGTGCTTGTAAACTAAAAGCAGAAGCATCACCAAAAGTGCCAACTTTTTCATTTCTGTATGTTGCCCCATGTGCATGTGATCCATCCTCAAAAATCATGAGATTATATTTTTTTGCTATTTCATTTATAGAATCCATATCACATGGGAGACCCCACATATGAGTTACAACAATTGCTTTAGTATTTTCAGTTATTTTTCTTTCAATTTCATATGGATCTATGTTTCCATCATCTCTAGAATCTACCAAAACCGGAACTGCTTCAGTGAAAAATAATGGAGTAACAGTTGCATAAAAGGTATAAGATGGACAAATAACCTCATCTCCTTCCTTTAAATCTGCACCAACAAACATAGAGTACAATGCGTTAGTACCTGAATTTGTCAGTAATGCATATTTTCTCCCAAAATATTCTGAAAATCTCCCTTCCAACCTCTCTATGACCCCTGATTTATTATAAATTGATATACTCTCACACAGTTGTCTTAAAACAGCATCCTTCGTTTTTTCTGTTATTGGAGGCCATATAAAATGTGGTCTATCAATATCTATAGTTTTCTCTCCACCATTTATAGCTAATTTACTTTTCATATGATTCCAACAACTCCATTGGGCTTACATAACCCCCTCTTTCTTTTGATTTATAGCAAGCCTCAATAAAACTTGCATGTTGAAGATGATATTCTGGACTTCCCATATTTTCTTCTTCTCCCCCTATTACTCTACAAAAATAATCAATTTGATTTGTTGCCGCTACTGGCCATGATTGTTCTCTTCTTAAATGTTCCAGTAGTTCTCCGTTACTATCTAATCTTTTTATACCACCTCTTTCAACTTCAATTGCGCCTCTATTTCCAATAACCTTAATACTTTCTGTCTTTGGTGGATAATGTCTTGATATTATAAGAGAACCGTATAAATCATTATCATATAAAAATAAAATTGAAGCTGCATCTTCCACATCACAAGTCTCTTCTCCTTTTATTGAAAATTCTGCATGCAATTGGTTTGGGAGCCCAAAATACCATATAATCATGTCAATTATATGATATCCCATATCAATAATACATCCACCACCGGCTCTTTCCCTACTACCTCTCCATCCACTATGGGGATCATCTACAACCAAAGTATATCTTGCATCAACAAAGAATGGATCTCCTATTTGATCTTTTAGTTGAAAAAATGTGGTGTATATAGGGTTAAATCTCCTTTGTAGTGTGGTTGTTAATTGAATCCCACTTCTATCACACAATTCTTTCAAATAGAAGGCTTCTTCAAGATTTCTCGCAAATGGTTTTTCTTTGAGGACATGTATCCCTCTTTCAGTTGCCTCTTCTATTATATTTTTATATACATCATGAGGTGTGGCTACAACAATAAAATCTAATTCTTCAGTACTGAGGAGATCATGATAGTCTCTATACCCTCTTACCCCCAATTTTTCTTGCCATTCTTTTAATTTATCTCCATCAATGTCAGAAATAGCTTGTAATCGAGCGAGCCGTGAATCTAAAAGACCTGGTATATGATCTTCTTTACTTTGTTTTCCAAGACCTATGACAGCAGCCTTAAGCTTACTCATGTGGTAAATAACCACAATAAAACTTTTATTCTTATCACTTTAATATTTTAGAGACAATAAGCTAAAATTTAAATGTTTAAATCTGTTTTTCTAACTTTAGAAGAATCTAATTAATTTGCTGAAAAATATGGTAGAAATATTATACTTTGAACATCTTCTATTAGCAGTAGATTTAGCTAATGAAACTAGAAAATTTGAATTATCACAAGCTGAAATAGGATATGCTACTGAAGGTCAAAGTACTGATTGGCATGATGCTGCATATGAACAGGCACATAGAGATTTTTTTCTAAGTGCATCAAAATTTAAAAATGCTAAAGAAACCTTTTTAAAATATCGGGAAATAATAAGACCATGTAAAAGAATACCTACAATTTCAAGGGTTCAGGTAGGCGCTAAGGTTATAATGAATAGTGTTAGAACGGACACATATCTTATAGGGGGATATGGCGAGATAGAGGAACAAGACAAACCGTATCAAGGAAGGATAAGTATAGAAACACCTCTAATTCAAGAAATAGAAGGAAAGGAAGTGGGGTATAGATTTACTTTTCATGGTAGGGTTTATACTTTATCTGGTATATCATGGGGTGTTCCAGATTATTTAAATTGGTATCTCCAAAAATATTTTGAAGATTCATTAGGAGATTTAAGATATTTAAAAGGATCAGAAATAAAAAAAAGAAAGATTTCTCAGGTAACAGTGAATTTAGCAAATGTTATTGATAGATTTAGATTTTTAGAAATGGTGGTTGATTCTTACCCTATTGTAGATGTTTCATTTAGAAAAAATCCAAGAAATTTTATTGACAAATATGAAAGAATGCTAGAAAAAATGAAAATAAATTACAAACCATTCAACTAACTTACTGAAAGAGTATAATTAAACCACTATTAATGAATAAATCAATAGTATTCTTAGCAACGAAGGCAAATAAGATATATTTTGTTGAATCTTTAACTAATACACCCCTAACACCTACTTAACAAATCAATATTTTTACAATAATCGTTAGACAGATACTAAAAAAGTAATATTGACATCATCAATCCAGAAAAAGATTAGTAAGTACATTAATTGGTTAAAAAAAGAATACTCCATAAACCAAGGAGAATAGAACTTGTGGTTTAATACACATCTGGTACACTCCTAACTTTTTTAAACTATTAAAACAAACTTTTATTATGTCAAATAACAAATAATCTTTGAGGAATATTTATGGGATTGTTTAAAAGAAAAGAACCGGAAGAAAGACCTCAGACAGATATTCAAGAAATAAAAAAAGCTGTGAAAGAAGAGGGTTTTTCTAGACCTGTTAACCAACCTGAAGATCCAAAAAAAGAATTACCTAAACTAAATATTGAAGAATCACCAAAAAAAGTGGGAGAAAAACCTAAAATTGCTCCTTTATTTATCAAAATCAATAGATACAGTTCTATACTAAATCTGCTCAATGACTTGAAAGCAACAACAATGATGGTGAAAAATGCAATAGTGGTTCAGAAAGAGATAGAAAGACTAGCAGAAGAAAACAGAAAAATGATTGAAGATGGAGTTAACAAGATTGATGATAGGTTGATTAGACTAGATTCAGAATTTATCAGACCAAAAGGGTTTAAAGATAAGGTTAGAATGGGGGAATCATCTGGATTGGATGGTGTTGTAGATGATCTCAAAACACAAGTGGAAGATCTTAAGTCAGAACTAGAAAACATAAGTTAAAAATATCTTCTTTTCTTATATTAGTATTAATCTAAGCAGAGGTAGCGAAGTGGTCAAACGCGATAGATCATTGAGTGCTGATTTAATGATGTCGAAACTCAAGATATGACCATAGGAAATCTATTCCCTTAGTGGGTTCGTCGGTTCGAATCCGGCCCTCTGCATTAACTACTCCCATTCTTTCCAACACATTTTTCAATAACATTCCTAACCCAATCAATTACTCCCTTACCTTTCTTTTTAGCAACTAGTCTTCTATTCGACAAAAATAACACAGGATATTTTAACCCTTCAACCGCACCAGATACAACATTTAACAATAGTTTAGGTTCGCTCACACTTTCCACCCATTTGACTTCTTGAATTTTAGGCAACATTATAACAGATGCTAATAATCTACCAATTCCCGAAACAATCAAAACCAAGATGAAGTTAGACCAAAACATAGTTCCATATTGCAACAAAAATCCTCCTAGAGTAGCACCAAGGAAAATCGATAAACCATTCAATAGATTAGAATAGGAGACACATCTCACTCTCTTCTGTGGAGAAACAGTATCAAAAATAAAACTAAAAGTCGAGACATTAAACCCAGACCAGACAAATCCACCATAAATCTGGATAAATACAAGCCATATAGGATTAGTTGAAACCAACCACAGAAATGGTATGACTGGTATCATATATCCTGTTAACCTCATAATTTTTTTGTTTCCAAACAGATCTGAATATTTTCCCCAAGCAGCAATGAAAACAAAGTTTGCCATTTTTCCAACACTCATTATTATAGTATAGGTCCAATAACTAAAACCCAGATCCTTAAGCATGTAGACCACAAAATACGGTGAGGCTATCTGGGTTGTAAGAATCATAAAAGAAAGATATATAGTAAACTTCCCAAAATTGGTCTTGGTTATTCTTTTCATAAAATCTGGAAAAGAAAACTTATTCTCGTCTTCAATATGAAACTTTGGTTCTTCAATTCCTTTAAGGTAAAACCATGATATCAACTTAGAGATAAATGCAACCATGAAAATTATTCCAAAACCAAACAATGGTTCAGAAGAAATAGATAATATAACACCTGCAATCAAAGTTGATAAAAATAGTGTCAATCCATTGTGCATATTTCTTTTTCCAAAGAATTTTCCTTTTATTTTATCAGGAACTAAATCACCAATCCAACTGCTCCATGCAGGGATAGTTATTTTACCAGATACCCAGTAACAAGTTGCAAACAATATCAACTTCCAGACAACAAAACTTTTTACAAAAATTAGATAACTTATAGGTATCCAGATCAATGACTGGATTAACGCAAAAATAAGGACCATATTTTTTCTGCTACCAATAGATTCAGTAATATTTGTTGAAAATAATTGCGATATTGATCCTAGTAACTGAGGTATAGAAGCAAGAAGACCAATCTGTTTGTCAGAAGCACCAAGAGCAACACCATACGCCCCTAAATAGGTCTCACCCGCCCCCATCATAACCATGTGAGCCGAACCGTCTTTGATTGATTTGTCTAAATCTTGTTTATAGTCTTTCATAAAATCACATACACAAAGAAGAATATTATACTAAGCGGAAATAAATTCTTCGGTTGTTCTTACCTTTGTTCTCTTTTTTGAATATTTCTATCTTTCCAATTTCGGAAGTATTTTTGACATGAGCTCCTCCGCAGGCTTGAGTATCTAATCCCTGAAGAGTAACAGTTCTTATTTCTTTTATATTTTCGGGAAAACCTTTTGCTAGTCTAAACAAATCTGGATATTTTTTTTCTGCTTGTTCTCTTGGCAATAATTCTAGTTCTATCGGAATATTTTTTTGAATAATCTCGTTTGCTTTTCTTTCAAATTCTTTAACCTTTTCTTCAGTAAAATCTTCAAGTGGAAAATCTATTCTTGTTTTATCAAGTGCTATTTGATTACCAGTTATATTCGCTCCACAATCGTCGAAAATTACTTTATCCAAGACATGGGATGCTGTATGATATTTCATAAATACATGACGTCTGTCCCAGTCGATTTTACAATGAACTTTCACTCCCAATTCTAATCCTTCTTTGTCAACTTCATGACTTATCTCTCCAGAAAACTTACCAACATAAACTACTTTGTACTCTTGACCATCTTCTGTTGTCATTGTTCCCATGTCATATGGTTGTCCACCAGCATTAGGATAGAACGCAGTTTGATCTAGAACAACATATTTTCCTTTACTAACTTCTTTTACTGTTGCATCCCATTCTTTGAGATAACAATCTTGGAAATAAAGTGGAGTTGACATTAGTAATGATTGGTGGTTGGGAAATTTAAGTTTTAGTTAAACAACAAATTATTATTCATGTTGGGCAAGAAATTCTAACATTTTTTCGTATGTAAATGGTGGGTCATAGGAGCCAATAAAATTAATCGAAGGAGCAGGAAAAGGTATCCTATATCTTATTAATTCTGTCTTAATTACTCTTCTAAAATCTCTTGGTAAAATTAACCATGGTCTTCTCAATAATTTCAATGGATTAAATCTTAACAAAAGACGTTCCATATTTGAAAGATGTTCTTGAATTATTTCCTCTCTATCTATAACAACTCTTCTATAATATTCTGGTGATTTTTGATTAAAATCTGGTATTCTATAAAATGCAAGGAATTTATCTATAATTCTCATTGGAATACTACCATCCTCTACCAATCTTATCCACATATCAAGATCTTCTAGAAGAACTTCTTCATTGAAAAAACCAATTCTATCAAAAAATCTTCTATCATATAAAACTGCTAAAGGATTTATCCAAAATCTATGAGTAACTACATCTATAGGTCTATATCCATCTCTCGGCTCTGTACTTTTATATTTATGTATGGTTCCAGTTTCGTTAACAAAACCATAAGAGTGACCATACAGAAGCAAACAATCTTTGTCAACATGGTTCATCATGACCTCTAATCTATCAGGTGGCCACATATCATCATCCGCTAATACAGTAATGTAAGGCTCATTTGATCTCTGAATACAATCATTTATACCTCCACCACACATTCTATTTTTTCCATTTACATTATAAGAAAGAGTTATATCTCTCCCTCTAAATTGTGGAACAAATTCTTCTACAACACCAGATGTTCTTGGATCAGTCCCATTATCAGAAACATAAACACTAAAATCTGCTGAAGATTGCATCAAAACTGAATATAATGCTAACCATAATGTATCTGGTCTGTTATAAGTTGGAATAGCGACGGCAACAGTCTTTGTCATGTGAAATTTAATGTTAATAACATTTTTATAGGCGACTGATTCTATATTTAAAAAATAAAAAAAACTAAAGTAAAGCCATAATCAACTTACTAGTTCTTCTTGTCCTCCCACAACCTAAACAAATCTCTGTCATACTCAACCCCTGACTAAAACTAAATCCAAGATGCCCGTGGCAATATGGACAAATCATCTTCCTACACCCCAAGAATGAATTGTGATTTTATTTATTAACTGATTTTCGTGAAGTGATAGAAATTTCAGAAAATGAATTTCGGATTTTAGGATTTTTGCACATAAACTTCCGTTCATGGAAATTTTTATTAGTGTTACTACCAACATTGATATGTTATAAATTCAAAGAAAAACAATAATTTACTATGGATATATTTTGCCCCAATTGCAAAAGTAAAACTGATGAACTTATTGAATGTGATGATTGTCAAACAATCGGATGTCCTAAATGCATAAGAAAAAAGTATGGTAAATGGGTATGTCACAAATGCCCTGAACCTAAACATGAAGAGCCAAAATATTATTATCCTGAACCACAAGAAGAAAAGAAGGAAGAAGAAGTTAGCAATGCATTTGCTGCTATGTTTGGTTAATTTTCCTGAATTCAATTACAAAAAGAAAAAGAAAAGGATAGCCATGATAATTACCAATCTTCATCTACTTCCTGATTTTCATCATTCCAATCGGAATCATCATCCATGTCAAAATCTATTTCATTGTCTGACATAGCTTATCAAGATTTTATAAGTCAAGAAACTATTTAAAACTTTATTAGAGTATGTTTAGGTAGCAAAAAAGTTTCTATTTTTTGACAAAACCGTTAAGGTTAGATACCATTTTAAAACCACAGTAAAAACATTCACCATTCCTTGATTTTAACTCTTCTCGGTCATTAGGTTTTTTACAATCAGGACACTTAATGTTCTTCCAATTTGCCATATCTTAATTATTGTTTTTCTGGACTTTTCTTATTTTGTATCTTTTCAGGTATAATAGGTGAGTACTCCTCAGTAAACTTTACATTTTTTAAACCATGTATCCATTTTACAATTATTTTTGCTATTTCTTCTTTTGCTTTTTTTGGTAAATCACTCACAGGATCAACTGTTAGTTCAACAACTTCTTTTTCTATTTTTATCTTCTCTTTCCCTGTTGGTCTGGAGAATATTTCAATAACTGATTTTACTTGATCTTCTTTTTTTATAATCTGCTCTTTTATTTCAAGGTCATATTCTAAATCTTTTCCAGCTAATGGATGATTAAAATCTACTTTCACCCTTCCCCCAGAAACTGATAATACTCTTCCTTGAAGATTCTTAATGTTCACAGGCATACCTTGATAAGGGACCATATTTTGCTTAGTAAACTCTGATTCTGGTATTATCTTGATTAATTTTTCACTTCTTTTCCCAAAAGCCTCATCTGGCTTGATAATTAAGTGTTTTTTCTCACCGACTTTCATATCTTTCAGAGCATCTTCCAGACCTTTAATCATGAATTTAGAGCCAATTATAACAGGTAAAGGGTTATATTTGACTTGAGGGTTATAAACATTCTCTTTCTTTGCGATTTCTTCGTTTGTTAGGTCAAAAATTAGACCAGACTCCTTGATTCTACCCACATAATCTATCCTTACAAAGTCTCCTTCTTTCATATTTAACAACCATTAACCAATATATGGGGGAGGTAAGATTAAATGTCTTTTGAAATCATTCTATTTCATGATAATGTTACTACTATCAGGTACCGATAAGTATTTAAGTTTTATAATAAAGAAAATTGTCAAGGTGAAAATGAATGCTATTTGGAGAAGAAAAGGATTGGAAAGAACTCCTTTGTGGAAATGCCCAGGTAGAGCTAGCTGAACTAATCGAAAGAGCAAAACAACACAAATGTGCATACATGCAAGCTGACGATGTTAAAGTCGCTCAAGTTTGGTGTGCAATGACTGAGTTATCAAGACAGTTAAAAACAATGGATGAAAGAGTTGAAAGAACAGAAGTTGCAATGAGAGGACTCGCAGAAATGGGAGAAATTTCAAAGAGACAAACTCTAACAGAAAAAGTTTCAGATCTACTTAAAGCAAAAAACAAAGAAGAAAAAGTACAGGTCGAGAGAATTGTCGATGTGTTAATGGAATTTTAAATTTTTTTATTTTTTAATTATGCTGACTAAGGGATGAAGCGTAAGAATATTTTTAGACTATTTTCTAGTTATTTTGTCTTTACATGATTTACAAGCATGTGCTTCATGATCAATACACTCAAAACAAACACGGTCACCACAATAGGTGCATATTTGTAAGATGTGGCTAATTTTTCCACAACATTGAAAAATACCTGTTAGAGGCATAAATTATTATTAGTGTTTAACTTAATTATGTTTATGAAAAACTTGATGATATTTAGTATTTTATTGATTCTACTTGTTTCAGGATGTGTAGAAGAGAGAATTCCGGAAACTACTACGACTATTCCAACAACAACCACTGAAATAGTTAGTACAACCGCTCTTCCTGACACCACGACTACCTTAGAAGAAATCGAAAATACTACAACCACGACTATTTCGAAGAGATGCAGATTTCTCAATTTTCAGATTAAATCTCATGCATATAGAAATGGTAATTTAACTCTTTACTTCAACAATATTGGCTCTGAGGTAATTGATAATTTTGATGTTCATCTCTATTTTGACAACATGACTTATACTGTAAGTTACACAAATCAAAGTATTGCTTATCATGTTGTTAGAAGATATGATCTAAGCCCTGGTCCAGGATTGGACAATGTTACTGTTGTTGAGACTGCTTGTGGTAAGAGTTATTATGTGAATGTATAATTTTTTTTCATTCACATGCCTCTTACGATAAATCCAATTTTGGTCTTTTCATCAACAGCCATACAACTATCACTGATATTACAACAAATGCTACAATCACTTTAAAATTATTTGATTTTGTAAAAGATATAACTTCTTTTGGCTGG
>JAFCCM010000022.1 GCA_017610225.1 Candidatus Aenigmatarchaeota archaeon
TATTTATAGAATTTGCTTGCTCTAGTCTTCTAACATCAGGATCTCCAGTCCTAAATTCATCAGCAGACAAAATTGCAATCGTAACCCTATCACCCCTTGCGATATGTTTTAATAGCGTACCACCTATACCAACTTCAACATCATCAAAATGAGCGCCAGTCGCCAAGATTGATTTACTTTCTGTACCATAATTCTTCTGGTCTAACATCTCGTAATCTCCTTGCCGGGGTTCCTGCATATACTCCAAGAGGGTCAGTATCTTTATTCACAAACGAATTTGCTCCAATGATACAATCTTCTGCTATTGTTATGCCACCCATAATAATTGAATTGTCTCCAAAATAACAACCTCGTTTTATCAAAAGAGGGGTTTCACTCTCATTTGCTGAATGGTCAAGGAAAATTGTCTTGACACCTGCCGTGAAAAAACAATCATCCTCAACAATTACATTTCTAGCAATGATTGTTCTATATCTCATAATTACATGATTTCCAATGATACAATTTCCAGAAGTTAAAACGTAACTATCAAAATAACAATCATTTCCTGAAATGGTTCCAGGTTTTAAAAGGACGTAATTACATACTTCAACATTATTACCAACTTTAACATCTTCCATGATTGTATTGAAGTTGCCCATAGTGAAGTCATCGCCGTATGCAAAATCATCGCTTATTACATTAAAATTTCCAATTTTGAAATTTTCAGCTTGTTTAAAATCAACGCTTATATTAGTTTCATTCATAATGTTCGCCTCTATTTTATTTTTGTTCTTAAAGTATTAAAAAAATCAGTAGAACATTTTTCGACTTCTTTTTTATTTCCTTTTTTACCAAACCCACTCCATTTATTTACAGATGGTTTACCGGGAGAAAATGGATTGACGATAATAGCAACAACGTTACCCAAATCTATTAAATTTGAATTACAGTTGTTGATCAAATCAGCAATTAATATTTTAGAAAGAGGACCGCAAGCAAATATAATATTTTTAAAATTACCACAAATAGAAATAAGATCTTTGCTTATAACTTTGTATTCGCCGGCAGCATTGTCTAGTGGTGTTTCATAAACTTCTACTTGCTTCATCTTTTCAAATGCGTATTCTGTAGCATCTTTATGACCAGTAACTACCAATGTTTTATCAAGAAAAAAGTTAGTTATAAAATCACTATTATTTCTTAACAAATCTATCATTCTCCACTGACCTTGACCATATAAAGGATGATCTGTAATGCTAATAATATACCTTGCAAGCATATCAGCAAATTTCATGTTTTCAGTTTCATTCAAATTTGTTGGAGTTGCCTTTTGTTTTGCTGGAAAACAAATGAGTTGCCCCTTTGCCTGTACAGCATAGTTTAATAATTTTATTAATGATTCAGTAACATATTGTTTTGCAACACGTTTTCCTTCGCCTCTTAAAATAAAATATTCCCCATCACCATATCTGGAAACAACAATCCTCTTGCCTTCTGAATGTAGTTTCTTAAGATAACCATATGTGGGATGTTTTGGCATAAATTCAAAAATTCGTTTATTCATCTCAGCTCCTTTTTATCTAAGTGTTTCATCATATGGTTTAATATATTTAGCAGGAGTACCAACATAAATTCCTGGTTCAATCAAATCATTCAACACTACTGAACCAGCTCCAACTATTACTTTATCTCCAATTTTAACATTACTTTTTGTTATGACTCCCTGCCAAAGATAACAATTATCTCCTATTTCAGTTCCACCTCCTAATAAAACTCCTGGTGCTAAAAATGTTCGTTTCCCAATAATGCAATTATGACCAACATTACATTTAACACAAACTTTACTTCCCTCGCCAATAATTGTTGAGGTCATTCCAGCTCTATGAACAATTGAAAGTGCCTCAACGTCTACATTATCTTCAACGATAATATTCCCCATATGTTTCAAATTTAATTTACTCCCATCAGGGCAAGTGCAATATGTATTTCCATGAACTCCAAAAATAACAGATTCATGAATATTTACATTATCTCCAATGATATTCTCTTTGGGGTCTTTATCTTTATTAACCATGTTATGAATATAAGTAAACACATATTCAATACTATCTCCTTCTTCCAAAACATGCACATTTATATTTTTTGGTAATTCATTCATCAATCGTCTAGTCATATCATAAGGAACAATGACAGATATATCTTTATCAATGTTCTTTAATCGAGACAGATATCCAACACTTCTAGCAAATGTTAAACTCTCATCTGCTGGTTCTAAAATTGAACATGTATTGCTTAATTCCAGAGCATCTTCTAATATTTCACTATATTTTTCTTCAACTGTGTATATCATTTTTTCACCCATTCAACAAAAGTTCTACCTCTTGGTTTATCAATTTTCATTTTATTTTTCCATTTCTGTCCTTTTCTTCCATCAATCATACGAGGTGCTCCTGGTTTAGTATATAATCCATATTTCCATTTTTTAATTAATGGTCGCATAAACGATTGGGAATACCTAAATTGTTTTTCAGGATTTATATCAGCTATCATTCGTTTAGCGGCTTCATGAACAAATTCACTTTTTATCAATATTGGGTTTAACCCAAATTGTTTTTTCCAATCGCTTGCAATATAAAATCCTTCTGGTTTATATGTCCACCTACATGCAAACGTATGAAATTGTTTCTTATTTGGTGTTGATGCCTTATATAATCTCAAGCTTGATAACTCTTTATATTTTTTCAAAATTGAAATCATATGATCAACATCAATGTCATATAAAATATTTACATCGTCTTCCCAATGAAATACATATGGTGCCTTAACTTGAGACCATGTCCATTTTACAGCACTTGGAAACCACGCTTTTTCAGGCATATTACAAACAACATTTTTAAAGCTTTTCTCTGCCACTTTCAAAACTTTTTTTGCATCGACTTTTGCCCCAACTGGATCTATATTAATGATTAATCGGTATCTGTCATCTTCACCTTTGACAACATGTTCATTTATTTTAGCAAGTGTCTCGGCTAATATTTTTGGTCTTAAAACAGCAGTCATTGTAATATCAATTTTATATTTAGATGTATTTGTCATATTTTTTTCCTTCATCCGTTAAAACTAACTCGTATTTATTATTTAATGATGTATTTACAAATAAATGAAATCGTGGATGTATATATCCAGTTAACCAGTATTCAATAACAAATCCAATATCTAAACATCTTCCACCACATTCTTTTATAACTCCACTATAAATTCGACCCAATTCTCCTGCTGCAACCAACCAAAAATCATAATCAGTTGCAGTTGAGTTTATTATTTCAATGGTCTTATCAAATGAATTTTTATATTGATTCTTCCATTGCCCTACAATTTTAACAATATCTAATTCTGGAAATATCTTACCAATCTCAGGTTTTGCAGTTATGCAACATACCTTTCTATTTTTCATAACATCAAATAAATTTTGTTTACCAGGTCTATTAAGAATCATTAAACAATTAGATTCTGGATTACAATAGTTTTCATTGTCAAATTCTGAACATGAATATAAAGTTTTCCAGTCTCTCATTTTATCATCAGTTTCTTGATTGATTGGTTTGCCTGGTTTTTTAATTCGTGGCCAAAACTCTCCATTATAATATACTTCTGGAGTATCAATAAAATCAGCTTGCCGTGCATAGTATCCCCATAACTCAAATATTTGAATTAGATTTCGTCGTGGCATGCCTTCCTTTTCTATAATAGTTGCTAATTGCCGCACATCATTATACAATAATGAGTGCATAAATTTTATACCCCCATCACCAAACCTAATGTGTGAAAAAGGAAGTTTATGTTTAATACAATTTTCTAGTTTATTAAAAATATCTTCAATTTTATATATCATATTATTTTTTTATCTTCTCAAATAACTCAATCAACCTCCCCATATTATTTATTCGATTTCCTATTTCCAAAATTCTTTGTCGAGCATTTCTTCCTAATTTTTCTCTTAGTTGTTTATCAAGAACAAGTTTCTCAACTCCTTTGATAAAACTAGAAATATCATTATTCGTAACGATACCTGTTTGGTTGTTTATTAAATAGTCAATGGTTCCAGACATTTCTGCATGTGTTCCAACAACTGGGCATTCAGTAATCATTGCCTCTGCTGGTGGCATGTGAAGTCCTTCTAACATTGATGGTGACAACCAAATATCAACACGATTATATAATTCGTTTTTTTCTTTGGGTTTTGGATTTCTAATGTATTTATCAACTACAGACGATGATGGTATTTTATCCATACCAAACATCCATAATTCAATTTTATAACCGTAGGTTCGCTTTAATGCTTCTACAGTTTGGATTATCCATGCAGTTCGTTTAGTGTTTATATGTTTGCCTTGATGATTCAAACCTCCGATTACCACAGTGTCACTTTGCCCTCTGATATGTTTTGGTTTTAATATATCAAAATCATAACCAGGTCTAATCAAATATGAATCATGGCCATGAGACTGTAATTTATTTTGAAGACATTTTCCATTAACTAGTTTAACAGTTGGTGCCTTTAAAATTTTATTGATGATAGTTTGCTCGGGGGTTTGCCATAATTCCCAACCACGAATCCAATGACATTTAATTCCTGCAGTTGCAGGTGAAGCAACAGTTGTATCAACTGATTTATAACCAGTTGCAATAATAAAATCAGCATGAGGTAAATTTTCCATTCTACGAATCACACGATGTTTTGCTTTCAATGGAGTCCACCTATGTTGATTTTTTCCTCCATCAACAAAAATAACATCATGCCCCAAATCAACTAAAGCATTCCCAGATTTAACAAGTGTAGATGATCCTCCATTATTACCAAGACCAACTCTTCTCAAATCAAAGATTATTTTCATATATGTCAACCCCTTCCATAATATTTGAACAATCAATAATAGGTGTATTTAATGGATTCAATAAAAACGTTTGATCAGTTGTTAAATCTCGAGATGGATAAATCAATGTGGTTTTTAATAATATTGCTAGTTTGCCAACATCTGATTCTAAATTAGATATTACAAACTTTGATTTTCTTAGTAGCCGTATTAAACACCCATAGTAGGTTATTTTCATATCTTGTGATGTTGATTTAATCTTCTTTTTGAGATCCTCAATTTTAACAACATCGTATTTTTCTGTTTCATAACTATATCCTTCATCCACAACTATTACTTCTTTCCCTTTAATCATAATATTAATTAACTTTATGTTTAATTTTCTAGGAGCAAAACTATAATCCATTTTATTCCTTGGAAATTGCCATTTTATTCTATACCTAAGAGATGAAAAATCAGGAACGAAAGTTTCTATAATTTTATATTTTTTCTTATAACTTATTCTTAATACATTACATACTTGTTTAGCAAGAGCAGCATCAAACCCCAACATCTTGAACCCTTCTTGTTTATAACTATCATCATTTGTAATATTTAACGGAACAAGAACATCAGCGTATTGTCCATAAAAATCAAATCTCTCTGGTCGTGTCATAACAACCGTTTGTATTTTAGGGTTCATCTTTTTTAAATGAATCACATAAGGTGCAAATCTAAAATACTCCCACCCCACTTCACCAAAAAACGGACCAAACAAATATGCTTTAGGTTTACTAGGCATCGCCTACTTGTTTTGGTTCATTTGCCTGTTTTAATGCAAGTTTTAAGTCAGTATTTTCTTTATCAAGCTTTGTTACCTCAATCAATAAACCATCAATAATATTATTTACTTGCATTAAATTAATTGATCCACCATATGACCCTGCATAGTTATATTCAATTAATTGACGTTTTATAGCTTCGATTTCTCTTTTGTTTGTTTCAAACCAAATATTAGCCATTTTTCTTTTTCTCCTTTTTCTGTTTTAATAACTTTCTGAGATGTTTCAAAATAAATTTAGGTTCAATATTATATGCTTTATTCTCAAAAAATGTAATTGGCGTGTTTTTTATATTATATGTCTTTGTGTGTAATCTTTTCTGACATCCAAATTCTAATACATCTACATTATGTAACAGTGATATATTTGGTATAGCACTTTGTGATCCAAATGTAAAAAATGCATTTTCTAAAATAACCAACAACACCCCCACTAATGATGAAGTTTCTCCTACAGTTATATCATTCATATCCAAGAATCTTGATTTTTTATCTGGTATATATTCACCTTCCTTTCCACATAGTATAAAATTATATTGTTCTATCAAATCATCTTGATTAGAAAGTAAATCATAAAACTGATCCCATCTTCCCCAATTTCGTTTAAACCCTTGTCTGTGTCTCGACCCCAAAACTACAAGAGGTTTTCCATCTTTAGGAAGATATGCATTAACTAAATCATAATTCTCCTGACGTGGTGAATATTTATGAATCATTTCATGCACATTGAATTGATTTTTATTTGTAAACTGAGGTCTCTTAACATTAGGATATATATGTTTTATTATTTGATATCTCTCTTTATATTTGTTTTTAAATTGATTTACAAGTTTATCGTAGTTGGGTGGCTTTAATCCAATTAATCTAAAACATTCAGGTTTACGATTTTCATAATCCCCAGTCACTCTTAATGGTACAAGAATATCTGCATATTTTCCATACAGATCAAATCGTTCAGGTCTTGTTAATATAATATATTTTATATCTTTCCCTCTATATTGTTTTTGAATCATATAAGGCAGTAATGGAGCAAATCTCCCAGCTTCCCAATAAAATTCCCCAACAAAGGGACCCATTAAAACTGCTTTTTGTTTTGCACTCATAATTACCAATCCGATGTTAATTGTTGATTATTTTGTATTTTATTAAAAAATGTATCAAAGTCCATACTCCTGATTTCATCATCGCCTTTTTTGAAGGTAATTTTACTAAGATCTTTAGTACGTGATCCTTGTCTTGTTAAAACATTACAAATAGATCCTGCCATCATCCCGCAATGTATTCCTAGCTTTTTATCAAGACCCATTATATATGGTTTTGCAAAAGATACCTTTGCTAATAATTGCCAATATAATTGATCGTGTTTTTTGTTTTGACCAACTAATTGATTTAGTGGTAACAATCCAACATCAGTAAAAAAGTTAGGTCGAACGCTCCATAATCCAGAACCTCCTAACACACCTGCTCGTCCCATTAAATCTTCTGCGATTGGATGTTCTTCGATTTTAGATTTTATTCCACCAGGCAACTGCCCAATTACTTTAATATAATCTAATCTTTTTTTCTTTAGATAATTCCAACCTCTTTGTAAATATTTATCCCATCCTGGCGTTACTATAATATCATTATCAAGCATTACTAAAAATGAATATTCTTTCTTTTTAGGATCTTGCTCATGTTGTAGTCCAAACATATTACACGATGTTGCTTTACTAAATGCATTAAATGTAGATTCATCTGTATTAAATGTAACTTGTGTTACCAAACCTTTTGAATAAAGCTTATGAAAATATCTAAAGTGTTCATCTAAAAGAAAATTTGTTTGATTATCATATACATAAATTTGGTATGGTGATGTTGTATGTCTTTTTATTGCCTCAAGACATTTAACTGTTATACCAAATCTATTCCTAACACTCAAAAAAATTTTAATCATTTTTCACCAACTCCTCAAATTTATCAATAACATCTTTCAATTTTTCATCAGTTTCAATTAATTCATCATAACATGGACTATAACCATCCTCAGCAAATTTACAAGGTGATTGACCATGCGTAAAACAAGGTCCACATGATTTTTCTCCATCCACCCATGAACCTTTTGGATATGTCTTCAAACGAATATGACCTGGAAATGGTCCACATATTCCAAAACAAGGAACATCAAGTGATGCTGCAATATGATTCATAGCTGAATCTGTAGCGAGTGTTGCTTTGGCCAATTTCACCATAGCGATTGAATGTGCTATTGATGTTGAATGTTTACAAAAGTTAAATACCATATTTTTGTTTTCACACATATTAATAAATTCATCAATCTGTTCACCCTGTCTTGGATTATCAGTCAACACAATATTATACCCTCGTTTAGTTAATTCATTTATTATTTTAATCCAAAATTCATGGCGTGGTGTTCTGATTGGTGAACTAGCTCGTAGTTGCATCAAAACAAAGTCTTTCTCTTTCAAATTCCATTGATTTAATAGCTGTAAACATTCATCAACCAATACCGGATTCGCTTCTTGTTCTGGTATTAATAATTCATCTGGAAGATCAAGTCCTATCCACTGTGAAAATAAATTATATGCATTATCAAAATGTGCCTGATTACATCTTTCGATAACACCTTCAAATAAAATATGATATGTTGAAGTGATTAATTCATTTAATGAAAATGGAAGATCTAACATTTTATCAACACAATCCCAAGTCTCGACCATTGATTGATATTGCGGACCACAAGCAAATTTTATTTCACATGTGGGATATTTTTCTTTTAGATATCGGAGATTAGGTTGGATAAAAAGAAGGTCTCCGATCCCTCCTGTTCTAAAGACGAGAATAGAATCTCCATCTTTTAACTCTTGTCCTTGATATGGATTATATATATTTTTAAATTTTGCATTAGCAGGTACTAATAATTTTTTCTTTGTCTCTCCAAAATTTCGAAGTTGTTGATACACACCCAACCCCATTACATATTTTCCATTCTTTCTTAATGTCTGTTCTTTAAAAAAGTTTTGTACGAACTTAAATTTTTTCTTTGATTCCGCAATAATGATATTTGGCGGATTCTTTCTAAGTTCCTCTATATTCTCAACAGCTTGTATATTTTCTTCACTTAATCCAAACTTTTGTAATATCTGTGGCGAAATAGGTTTGAGTTGTTTCTCTGAAAATTCTTCTTTCCAAATTCCACGATTCGTAGTTTTAATCATTTCGATTCCCTTTCGTTTTATTATTTAATCTTATTCGTCTTTACCTTTCCATCCTTTATCAACTGCATTAAAAAATGCTTTTTTCTTTTCTGTATCTAAGTCGTTTGGAGATGAAGCTCCAAATTTCTTTAACATACTTGCAAAATATGCTTTATAGTTAGACTTATCAGCTTCACCCATAAGTGCAAATTCAGACATTTGACTTCTTATTGATTGATATAATCCCTTAACATTTTGATTTGGGACCTGATTGATATCATTGGAAAGTTTACGTGAATCATCACTCTTTTCAGGTGCTTGATCCTTTTCAGCATCAAATCCAGCTTCATCAGAATCCATTTCAACGTCTCCACCTGACATACCCTTATTCATTGGACCACCACCCATCATTCCACACTCTTCAACATCAGCAACTACTCGAGCTTTTTTTGGATGATCATACGGTCTTCCTGATGTACTGATTGCTTCTTTTCCGAAATCAATTTTATCAACAGATTCTTTTTGTGCCTGCATTTTTTTCTGTTGCATTTTTTGTTTCTGATGTGCTACTGTTTGTTGAAATTCTTTTACAGCATCACCCATTATTTCCTGGCACCTTTTAATTTTCTCTGGTTTACCTGCATATTTTGTTGAGCAATTCTTTAATTTATTTTTCCAGTGTTCTAAACTGTTCTTTACTCTTTTCATGACTCTTTCATCATTCATTGGGTTCCATGAAGCTTCATCAAGTGTATCTAAAATTCTTTCAACTTCTTTTTCAGCTTTTACAGTCTTAGTAAAGATTTCAAAACTTTCGTCAAAAGCAATATCAACAAGTTTGAATGCTTCTTTTACTTTCATTGGTTGTCCGATAGGCCCTTTTCCTTGACCTCTTCCTTGTCTGCGTCCTTGCCCTCTAACATCATCTTCAGGAACACATTTTTTTTGAATTGGGCACCATCTAAATCCGGTTTTACAGTTTCCCATTTCTTTACCCTCTCTCATGGTCGTAGCTTTTTGTAATTTTTTCTTTGCATGTATCACTTCTCTTTGAAGTCTCTCCAAACATGCCTGTGTATCCCAATCTCCTGATTTACATTTTGATTGAAATTCTAGTAATTTTTGTATGTACGCTTTTGCAGCTTGAATGTGGCCTGCCTTTCTGCATTGAGCATATTTTTTACGATTTTCCTTTTTTAACGCCTTAAACCCCCCAAATTGTTTTCCACACGCTCGATCAGCTCTCTCAACATCATTTTCCCAATAACGATACAAATTATTAATTTCTGTACCTGCACTAGTCCATTCAGTAACACCCTTCATTATCTCGCCCTCTTTAAAGAAGTATCTTTCATACTTCAGTACTAATTTATCATTAACTTCTACACCCGATGGGATACACTTCCCTTTCTCTCTTATGAATCCCCTTGGACAGTCTGATTTTTTTGAATCGTACATTTTATTTCATCCCTTTAACGTCCGACATGGTTTTGACAAGAAGACCATTTGCAACTGATGTTAATGGATTCTTTGCTGGTCTAATTTCCGATACATCAAATGGTAAATCATACCCAGAAATTACATCTCTAAACAAATCAACAAAACCCTCAGGCATACTTGTTCCACCCGATATAATAATGGGTATTGCTTCATCAACTTCAATGTCCACTTTATCATCGAACTCTTTAATTATTTTCTTTACAGTATATTCAATTAGAGCTTTGTGATAGTAATACAAAGCTTCTAATACTCTCTTTGTTTTTTTGTTCTTAATTTCTACCTCACCTGAAAACTTCATATACTTTTCTTTGATACTTGTTACTCTATTTGAAACCATTCCAAGCGACTGTGCTGTTTCTGTATCAATCCAATCACCTGATCTTGCAGTTGAAAATGCTAACGCTTGAATACCTTTATATGAAACAGCCACATTTGCCATACCTGCACCAAAACTAATCGCAATACCACTGAATTTTTCTTTTGCACACTCAGAGTAAATAATTGCCATTGCTTCATTAACAGATGAATAATTAATACCTAAACTCTTTAATATTCTTGCAAACACATTCTCATGATATATTACAGATCGTCCTTCATCTATTGCTTCAGCAGGAACTGAATATGAACAATATGCTTCTTTTGATTTAACATCTCCAATCAAGTCTTTGATCATCATTGTTAATACATCAATAGCTGAAATTTCTTTAGGAGATATAAGTCCTTTCTCCATTGGTCTTGAAACTGTTTGCCCAAACATATTTGCATATTTGAAAGCATCAGATCCTATTATAAATAATTCGCTATCTTCACCTTCAACATAACTAATATCACTCAACTCTGATATTTGAACTTCATCTGTATCTAATTTCATAAATACATTTCGTGTGATTTTAACATCATCTGTATCAGACCTTGCGGCACATAAATGCATTGTACCTACATCAAGACCTATAGATATAATAGGATCTTTCTTTTTCTCCACAACTTTATCTTCATTCACTTGTTCAGACATACATCCTCCTAATCATCTTGACCCATGATTCGTGATAAAAGATCTGCGCTATCATCAATATCATGTTTATCTTGTTTTATTGTTTTTTTAGATCCACCCTTCATCTTCATTTTTGAAGTGTCAATACCAGGGATGAACATATCATCCAACTCTTCAATTTCTGGTTCTTTATCAACTCGTTTTACTTTTGTTTTTGTTTGAACCTTCCTCTCAATAACTTTTGGTTCCTTCTTCAAAATTTTCTTACTTAATAACTCTAACTTATCCAATTTGTCAGTAATTTGTTCTGGATTTTTAGATGGGATTGCTTGTTGTTTTTCAAGTAATTGCACCATCAGTTTTTCTAAATTAGAAAATCTCTTATTCATTACTTTCTGATCTATAGAAGCATCCGCCATTTTTGGTGGTTTCGGGACTATCTGTTTTTTATTATCTCCTGAAATAATTTCATAATTAGTTATTCCAGTTTTTCTCAAATATGCATCAACTATAGAAATATTACATTTCGTTATATCAACATCTACTGGACTTCTTGCAGGTAATGTACCCGGTATTTCTACATACATTCCCTTTTGTTTGATTTTTAAAATTAGCATTGAATTTTTCTCAAATACGATTCTAATATTTGTCCATCTTTTATTTTTAGTTTTTTATCATTCATTTTGATTTCTTTAATAAAAAATGATCCATCGCCATCAAAGCTAAATGTTTCTTTTCCTTCTTTTTTTGAAGCATCAGGGTCAACAATAGTTATAAACGAATGGCCAGGTGATGAAAGTTGTCTGATATGTTCAATCATTTTCACTAATTGATCATCATGATCTCTAACTGTAATCTCAATTTTTGTTATTCCTTCATCTGAAGTAGACATTGTAAATATTCCTCAATCCTATTATTTTTAGTAAAATTATTATCTGGATATGTAACTAAAGGTCTATCCCCATTTAATACTTTTTCAATGGTTTTCTTTTGATCTGGTAATACTAACATTTCAGCTTGACTAACTTCAGATATCCATTTATAATCTTGATGCTCTTCTGATAATTTTATTTTTTGATTTGGATCTTTCATTTTACAAAGATAGTTGTAACATGTAGATAATCGTGTGCCTCTATCTGCTAAATATTGAAAAGTATCAATTAAAGAAAGTACCTCAATATCAAGTCCAGTTTCTTCTTTGACTTCTCTTTTAACACATGGTATTAATTGTTCAGATGGTCCTTTATCACATTTACCTCTGGGAAATTCATAATGATGTGGCCAATGATCATCTGGTGCACGTTGAATAAGTAAAATCCATTTTCTGGCATTCTCATCTTCCTTCATTATAACGCCAGCAGAAACATTCATTTTTACTTTTATATCTTTTTCACTACCAATTGCTTCTGTTAAAACATTTTTATATTTCATTAATCCGTCCTCTTATAAATATATAACTCGATTACCATACCATCAAATATATTAACATTATCCCTATTAATTACCAACATACTATTACTATTGGTAAAAGTATAATGATCTCCATAATTCATTTCACCATAGTTACTATTTAATCTAATTCCATTAAGGTCATCAATTTCAAATGATAATTGAATTTCTAAATTACCTGTTGAATCTACATCTACTTGTGTAACAAGATGAAACAATCTAGTATTATATTCATATTCTTTTTCATATACATCTTCACATGTAGCATCCATATTTATAATTGAATTACTTGTTTCATCAAGACCCCAATCAATTTCTTTTCTTGTTGAAAGTTTAAATGTCGGAACTGTATAATCATATTCTGAATAAGTAGAACCTGAATATATATTAATATCAATATTTTCAACAAGATAATCAGTTTGCATTACAAGAAATGCAGGAAGTTCAATTTCATATTTTATTGTTGCAGTCAATCTCCAATCAGCTAATTGATCTGCTCCACCATATCTTTGACTCCCATCACTAACCCCACTTAATTTATAAATTGGTTTGATATTACAAGGAAGCACTAATTCATCTTTAGCAATTGATCTAACTAACTTACTATATGCTCCAGCAGAAGTCCAATCTATTTTATAACTAAGTCCTGTATATTCATTTGTATATCTATAGTTGATAAGTTCAGTTGGAAGAATTATAAATGTATTAAAAAATTGAGGATATATCCATCTTTCGAAACCCCCAAATATTTCAAGAAATAACATCTTTAAATCACAATATTCATAGAAGCTATTAAGTAACATTAATAATTCAATATCACCTTGAATACGCATAAATCCAACATCAATTTGAATATTTTCATCTTGATATACAGGTTCAAATACTCTCTTAATCATACCAGGTGCAAGATTCGGAAATCTCCACAATTGTTTTCCACCAGCATTTCCATCGGCAAGTTCAAAATCACCGGAAGGATTTAATATCAATGCAGGCAGATTTGGTTTATCTATTTCACGATTTGCTTCACATTGTTTATTTAAATATTCTACAGCTTTATCATACGTACCAACAACCTTATATTCAAATCGTGGATATAAATGAAGGGAAAAATAATCAAGGACATCCTTAAAAAAATTGGCGTACACATTATGAATAAAAAAATATATATCTCGCCTTCCCTCTCTATCTAATCCTTGTGGATCAGCACCCATAGTTTACTCTCCGTTATCGTCAAGTGTAATAATTTGTTTCATATCTGTTTCTAATGGAATATCAACTTCAGTTCCTGCTCTTCCTGATACTAAACTTTCTTGGTGATACTCATTTAACATCTTAAGGGCAGAACTAGTAGCTATCTGTATTCCGCTAGTTCTTACAATTTTACGATTCAGTTTCTTAACAATATTTTGTCTCTCAGTTATTATATAAATAAACTCATTAAGATAAGAGTTTAATGTAAAACCATAAATATTCAAACAATCAAACAAAGTTCTATCCTCATCAATTTCAACTTTTGAAAGAGTTAAGGTTTCATTCATTATAAAGGAAACCTCATGAAAATATTCTGGTTTGATTTCTTTGAATTGATTTAAAATATCTAATGTATTCTTTCTGTAATTATGAAGATCAAGGAATGTTTCAGAAAACTTAGATGATTCTAAATTCTTAAACATATTTACTTTAACACCTTGTCCCTCATTGTCGCCTCCGTGATCAACACTAAATAAAAGAAATGTTGATTTCTTGTTAAAGAAAATTCCAATATCATAGTATCCATTCATAAATGGAAGGCGTAAGTTGTAGTTTCGGTCAAATGACTTTCCTAGCTTCAATCCCATTTCGACTCCTTCTTACATTGAGAAATCCCAGCCCCCACCATCGGCATTGGATTCTGCTTCTTTTATTTTAATTTTCGCAAGAATTAAATCACGATCCATTAATTCTTGTTCAACTTTAAGGAAATATTTCTTATAATTCTTTGACACTATTGGGTCATTTTCAGGATCCCATAGATATAGTGCTTTAATAACATTATCTCCAAACTCATCAATTGGAAATTGGGCATTTTCTAAATCAAATTTATTATTCCCCAATTCCAATATAGTTTTCATAAAAGTAACACGATATTGTTCAGGTACTTCATCAATGAATTGAGTTCGTATCAATCGTTCAAGATTGCTTGTAACTTTGGTTGTTTCTTTTTTAGTTGTCTTCTTCTTCTTATCATTTAAAAATAATTCAATGATCTCGTCAGAAATATTATGTGTTTCTTTTATCTGGTTAATTATCTGTTCATTTTTGAGATTTTTTCCTGTCTTCTCAGCAATTTCTAACGGGAGTACCTCATTTATTATTTGTTCTAAACTCAGGTCATTCTTAGCAGACACTCTGAGTTTATTTGGGTCTTCCATATTAATATGTAATATATCTATATATGGACTTTTTCCAACAACCTTTTCAACAGCTTCATCAACAACTGATAATATATCTGATTCTGTAATTTCTGGACAATTGTTTGTTTTCAATAAATCTTTATAAAAATCAAATACACCAATACTGTCAAAATATTTATATCTACTTAAAATAATTGAAGATAGTTTTGTTTTATCAACTTTATCAATAAATGTAAATACAATTGGATCTGTAAATGAACGTAGCTGAATATTAAATAATGCTCTATTTTCAATAACATCTTCAATCTTATTTTCAAGATTTCTACGTGTACTTCTAATATATAAATTGAATAGAAATAAATCATATGCAATATTTAAATTATTATCTGTAAAGTCTTTTACATCATATTTCAATACAGGTGTTGCTGCTGGCATTGGCATTGATGTATTCAAATTATTCTGATATATAATAGAAGGTGATAACGTTGAAATATAAACCAATGATTTCAAATCGTTATCTGTAACACCAGGCATCAATGTAAAATTTTCATCTTTAATTATATGTTTAACTTTACTTTTAATATCTTCTGTCAGTGACAGTAATGGAGCAGGAGTCATAAAATAATTTCTAACTGATGTTTCAAGATTTTTAAGATCCCCATCCATATAATATTTCACAAGTACACTTTCAGTTTCAGTAACTTTTTCTGTTTCATTCGCAACTTTTTCAATTTCAGGAATATCAATATTTTCCATATCAGTGCCCATAAATTTATCAAGTTCATTAATTGTCATCTCCATCTCCCCAACCGTTTCGGGTTCAATTTCGGGTGCGCGGGAATCTGGGTCTTCTATGTCTGCGGGAATCTGAGATACAATCTGAGACGATATCCCTTTAATTAAAGATGGAAGTTGTTGAATTATTTGGGTTGACTGAGATTGAATCCCTTGTATAAATAGATTACTACAAATAGTCATATAATTTTCTGTAAATTCTCTAATACATGATGCAAGTGATTCAAAGACACTTTCAAGAGGTAATACTATCTTTGTAAAATCTGTTTCATTATTTTTAATTTCAATAACAACAATCCTTGAATTATTATTTGGATCGACTTTGAATGTGAAGTGAATAATTGTATCCTTCTGATATTTCCTTTGAAGATTTAGTTCATTTCCATTTAATTGTTTGAGAATAGTTTTAAATGCTCGTAATAGATCTTTTGCATTTTGAATATTCAAGTTAATAGATTTTTGATAGTTATTACTAATTGAAATATTTATAGTTGGTGGGTTGAAATATTTAAAGTCTTCAGTATTAGTTGATAATGAGACTCTTAAATATCCATTAGTTGCATACGTCTTATCCTTGTATGTCATTAATGCTTGACTGAACCATTGAACATTTGAATTATCGTACATGTAAATCTCCTTTCTTTTTTTTCTCTATATTATTATGTTCCTATTCAATTGAATTATATCTAATTGAATAATTTGATTATTGCCTTTGCCCTACACCTGAAACCCGTAGGCGTCCACGCCGAAGGGATTGAATGGTGGAGACATATTTCTATATACTTCTAGCTTGAGATTAATAAATTATCTTTTTAAAAGAGGTATTGTGAAACGCCCGAAGGAGCGTTGAACAATGCTGATATGTTTAAAAATATTTATTACTTTTTTTTTATTCTATGAATTTGATTTACGAAGTAAGTCATGATATGATTATAATCATATTAGGATTAGTAAATGCCCAATATCATTATAGAAAAACCCATATTTTCTTGGATAATAGTACAAATGCCCGATATTAGTATAAATTTTTGAATTTTGTTTTCTTTGCACTTTTAAAAGCCCTAAAAGAATTTGTCACACCTGTAAATAAATCCCTATCAATTTTATGTGTTCTATATGCAATATGGAAAGCTTTGTCTGGATGTACTTTCTTTTTAGTTACTAAATGATTAAACAAGTCACATGCATCCCAAATTTGTTGCTTCAATTCAGGATCACCATATGATCTCTCATCAACAGTCTTCTTTTTCTTAAATTGATAATAAGCATCGAACAAACAATCAATACAATATTTCGGATTTTCGTCATACATTTCTGCAATTATATCCATTATTTTTGCAAATTTTTTCATTTCTGATTTCATTTAAAACCCCGCATCTATTCCTTGAAATTTTAATCCTTTAAGATCATTATTTTCCCCTTCAATAGTTTCATGACAAAGAATATCATAATATTTGATTGCATGACATTCTTCACCATCTATATAAACTTTCTTTGTATCATTCAAATGATATATAATCACATCACCCACTTCAATATTTTTAAACATGTTTTTTATTATGACTGTTCCTTTACATGTTTCTTTTTCCCTAACAATAGATTTGATAATAATATACGAACCTTTTGATATATGGGTTTTTCGTCTCATTCACTATACCCCTCAATGTATTTTGTTACTTCTACGATTATGTTCTTAAAGAGTTTTTCAATGTCCTTAACCCCTCGTGCTTCACTTTGACTAACAATGATATTTTTAAGATCAGTAAGAAACTTATTCACATCAACAATTTTCTCTTCCTGATTATCACCTTTCATTTTAAGAGGTGCCATAGGGCATGTTTGACCGGCAGGCACCGGTGGGTGCACCATTCCACACTGAGGGCAACCATCACCTACTGTTTGCATCCCTGCTGGTTGTGGGGGTTTATTATTGATAGGTGTGCCCATAGGACGAACTGAATTTATAGGATTTACTGGAGATTGATCAGGACCATGTGTATTAATATTTTCATTCATTAAATGAGGCGACTGATCTGGACTTTCTGAAATATTTGGCATCCCTTGTGAAATTGGAGGTCCGCTTATGGGGGCACCTTCGCCTGATGGACTTGGACCTGGCGGCATCATACCTTGTTGTTGATGCATTTGTGCAATTAAATCTTTGATATCTTTTTCATAATTATCAGCCATAAAAATTCTCCTAAAATTAAGATTTAGTTTTTGTTCTTAAAATATAGTTTTTCATCTCATTGCTATATATATTAATAAGTGAAGACATAAGATAATATTTTCGGAACATAAAACTATATAAATGATTTTTTAGGAGGGTATTATATATAATGATAGAGTTGAATGACGAACAAACTGAAGTTAGCAATAGTATAATTGAAAAGTTACGAATGACAAATCATGATAAACCTTCATTCTGTAGAGATACCTTCAATTATATAATAGGTGGTTATGCAGGTACTGGTAAAACTACATTGTTAGCATATCTACGAAATGAAATATATAAATCATTTCCAATGATAACTATTGCATTTGCAACATTTACCGGAAAAGCATCTTCGGTTTTAAAATCAAAACTGGATTCAAATGGAATTAATACTTCAAGAGATTATGTAGGAACAATTCATAGTTTGATATATAAACCAGTAACCAAATGGGATAAACAATTGAAATGTTTTGTCATAACTGGTTGGACATTAAAGGATCCAGATGCTGAAGTATTTTATGATATTATTATAATTGATGAAGGGTCAATGGTTTCACAACAAATATGGGACGATCTTTTAAAAATGGGAAGAACCATGATTGTTATGGGAGATCATGGCCAATTACCACCAGTTGGAGATTCTTTCAGTTTGATGAAAGATACAGATTATAAACTTACCAAGATACACAGGCAAGCATTAAATTCTCCAATAATTCAAATGTCCCAATTTGTTAGAGATTATGGTTATATCCCAAGTAATAGAATATTTTCAAATGAAGTTTTCAAATTATCGTGGAAAGATCCTCGATGTAAAAATATCTGGGACACTGTAAATATTGATGAAAATTTAATTGTTCTGTGTGCTTTCAATTCAACGAGAGTTTCATTGAATGATCGAATCAGAAAGAAGTTGAATTATCAAGTAGATGATTTGATTCCCGGACCTAATGAACGTATCGTATGTTTACAGAATGATAGAAATCGTGGAATTATGAATGGACAAATTGGAACTGTATTATGGTTAATGCCTGAGAATTATGATCTATATCGAATAACTCTTGCAGTTGATGAATTTCCGGATCCAATTGAATGTGCAGTTTCAAAAGAATGTTTTGGGCAAGTAACATATACAACCTATGATAAAAGTAAGAAGAAGAAAAAGCAGATGGATTATGTAATTGATAAAGGTATATCTCCTGTCAATTATTTTGACTTTGGATATGCAATGAGCGTTCATAAGTCCCAAGGTTCTGAATGGGATAGAGTTATTCTATTTGAACAACGGACTAAACATTGGGATGATGAATATTATGGTCGATGGTTATACACAGCGATAACCAGGGCAAGAAAGAAACTTTTTATAATCAGTGACTATTGGGGATAAACACTCAACCATAACATAGAAAAGGAGAATCATATGTCGAAAACCTCAACACCAACCAGTAGAATCATCGAAGATCTTCGGAATAATATGCAACCCCTTTCCGATAAATGTCACCGAGACATTATCGAAGATGAAAAGGTAGTAGAAACAAGGGTTTGTAACTGGGCGCTTGAAAAAACATGTAAGGTCTATGCATTTCCGGAATCGAAGTGGCGGATCGGTAATTGTGTTATGGCCACGCATGTTGAAACCGAAGCAGAAAAGAAACAGACTGCCAAGAAAAGGGTTGGTCAGCAAAAACAGAGAAAGACAGGTAAGCATTAATGAAAAGGCAGACCAGAGGATATTATCTCTGGTCTGTCAATAATAACAAATAATTCAATCTGTTTTTTTGGTCAGATTAAAATCCATACTCTAAGAACATAATATAAAATCATAATGTTTTTGGAGGATTTATGATATTAAGAAAGCATGTTATTAGAAAGTTAAAAGAATTTGGTATACCTATATATAATAAGTATGATATTAAAAGTAACGATAAAAATAACGAAGTCGAATATGTTCTTTATTCAGAAAATATGATTCTGTTTATAAATGATATTGAAAAATACATAGGAGTAACGTTTCAAGCAACAACCAAACCTGAAAGAGCAGCTACGCTCATTCTAATATTGGCTCAAATTCAAGGTTCTGAAATTCATATTATGGAACCTTTTGTGTTTAATGAAAATCATGAATTTGTATCAGGCGATCAAGCGTATAAACTTATATCAGAAACAGATAAAGAACAAGTATTAAATGAATATGTAAAGAAACAATCTTATATAGAAATGTTGTTAAGTGCAAAGAAGTTTCATGAATGTTGAAAAAGGAGAATGAATGACTGAAATATTAGATTCATTGTGGATAGAAAAATATAGACCGAGAAAATTAGAAAACCTAGCACTTCCTGATAGATATACTAAGGATTTTGAAAGAATAATTGCGAAGTGTGCATTACCGAATCTTTTATTTTCTGGACCTCCGGGTGGCGGAAAAACAACCCTTGCTAGATTGTTATGTTCTAAAGAAGGAGTATTATTTAATAAAAAAGATAATATGTTAATGGCAAACGGATCAAGTAAGAAAGCTCGAAGTATTAACTTTGTTGATCAGGTAATTGAACCATTTTTAAAAATACCTCCAGCAAAAGATAGATATAAAGTAGTATTCATGGATGAGGCAGATCAGTTAACTGAGGAATCATTCAAAGCATTTAGAGGGATCATTGAAAAATATCATGAAGGTTATGGAAGATTTATCTTTACATGTAATTATATTTCAAAGATACCTGATCCTGTGCAAAGCAGATTTACACCATATATATTTCAACAGATTCCAAAAGAGTTTGTTATTGATTATGGAAAAGAAATATTGGATAGTGAAAATATAGAATACACTGAAAAAGATATTGCATTTATAGTTAGTAATTTATACCCAGACGTTCGTAGAATAGTGAATACTCTACAAAAATGTTCATGGGAAGGAAAATTAGATGTAGACGAAGAAGCAGTAGTTACAAATGAAAAACGTCTTCTTTCAGCTATGGTTGAAATCATTAGTATATTATCTAAAAATGAAGATAAGAAACTTGGTGGCATTGTTAATAATGTAGTTGATCTTTTAGCAAAACAAGATATTGAATATCGAAATGTATATACTGAATTATTCTTTATGAAAAAGGTCCCAGCGCCTGCAAAAATCATAGTTAACAAATATTCAAATTCACATCAAAATTGTTTGATACCTCATATGCATTTTATGGGAATGGTATTTGAAATTATTAATGCATTACAAGCATATAGAAAATCAATGGTCGGTTAAAATGAATCTCAACCAAAATCAAATAAGAAGAGCAAATAGATTTCATGCTATACTGAAAACAAAAGATGATAAATATTTTGAAGAAAATATCATAACCCCTTGTATAGATTGTCATAATACAGGATTAAGTTATTTTGAAAATTCTGATGGGACAAAATCTTGGGACACATCGACTTATTGTGATGAATGTAATGGGATAGGATTTAAAGGAGTATCTAATGGATTTCAAGTCGACCTTACAAATTTTATTTGCAGATTGTGTGACGGTATTGGATGTGATGAATGTAGTCATACTGGTGTGGTTGATTGGATTGCACATATGATGGGGCGGTGAATAAATGGAAATTGAATTAAAAGAAGGTGAAGTACTATGTTCTTCTTGTAAGGGAAGAGGGTATCATCCTGCAAAACAGGATTGGAATATGATGGCATCTACATGTCAGAAATGTAGCGGAGAAGGTAAAGTTGATTGGGTTACTAATGCTATGGGAATACAAAAAAGACCAAACCTTTATGGAAGTTCATCATATGGTTTTTCATCAACATCAGGATATGGTATAGGCGGGCAGGGTATATAAATGATAGGAATATATCAAGATGAATTTATTGAATACCTTAAACAAAAGTTAGGAGATCATATAAAAATATCGTCTAAAAACATCATATGCCCTTGTCCATTTTGTGAATTTGGTGAAGATAAAAATCATTATCATATGTATATCTCAACTGAAATCCCAATATTCCATTGTTTTCATGCAAATTGTGAACGAAGTGGAAGTCTGAAAAAGTTTCTACAGAAACTTGAGGGACATGATATTTCAGATGAATTTGTAGATAAAACTAAATTAGCAGAAATATCAAAACAGAAAAAGATATTTTCAGATCAAGAAGTAATTCAATCAAACATAATTCTTCCACAAATAAATTCTAGCAAATTTATGTTGAAAGATATGTATATGAAACAAAGATTGAAATTCTCAAGGACTTCAATCAATTTAATTAAAGGTTTAATATTTGATGTTAATACTTTTATTGAAATGAATGATATTATAGTTGATGAAACTTTATTTAGACTGAAGGATTATCTACAATCAAATTTTGTAGGGTTTCTAACAGAAAATAATTCAACTGTAATATTTAGAAACATTGATGATTCACATTCATTAAGGTTTTACAAATTAAAAATTCAACAAAGTAATTTTCTTGATTATTATAAACTGCCAGGCAACAATAAAAACTCAAAGAAAATTGTTCTAGCAGAGGGAATATTCGATATATTTACAGAACACATATTTGATACACTAAACATTAAGAATGATGTAAAGTTATATGCATCAGCGTTATCCTCAAAGTACATTTCGCTGGTACACAGTATCATATTTCATGAGCAGGTATTCCAACCTGACATTATAATTTTATCAGATCGGGGTATTGGTATAGATTATTACAAAAAGATTAAAAAATATAATAAACATATAATTAATAGATTAGAAGTTTATTACAATAAAACAGGTAAAGATTTTAATGATACCCCTGTTACCCCAATAAAGTATGCTATATAAGGGAGATACTACAATGAGTCGAGCAAAAGAAAAACTAAAAGAAATTTACGAAACAACCATCGAAACAGGTTTAAAACATGAAGGAAAACATGAAGTTGTTGAATATTATAACTTAGTTTGTAAAGCAGCAGAAGCTGATAATTTATATTCAGTAAGTAGTAATAATGTATGTATGTTTAATTATTCATTCGATGGAGTAGATTCAGTTATGATGCTGTTCTCAATACCAATTAATGCAAAGGAAACAGGTGCAAAAAATATTGCTGAAAGAGTAATGGAAGTTATTGCTATGGTTGAAGATTGTTTCATTACAACTGATTATGTGAAGTCAGAAGAAGTGAAGGAAGATAAGTTTGTATATATAACTATCGTGAAAAAAGTGGAGGAATTGAAATGAGACAGAAAAGAGTAAAACAATTGAGAAAAGTTTTATTGAAAAAAACATCTGATGTACTATTATTGATCAGAGATGTTTATGGAGAGGATACTAAGAACATTGAAAACCCACAAGGGGTATGGAAACTGTTCAAAAAACTATATAAAGAAGGAAAAGTTCCAGCAAGTTTTTTAATATTAGAAAAGGAGAATAAATAATGTCAGCAACTTTGAATCTCAGTGTAGAAGAATTTAACGATTTTTTACGATGTTTAACAAATCTTAAAGAGGTTTGTAATGATATTGATGTACGTGGAGGTTTCTTAAGACAAAGAAGTAATGATAAAACGTCTGTATTTGAAATTGATATGACCCCTGTATTACCAGGTGTTGATATGGCAATATCAGATATTAAAAGAAAATTGGATTTGTTAAAAACATTTGCAGGTCAGGAAGTAACACTTGAAATTGTTGATGGTTCACCAGGTCATTTCATATTTTCAGATTCATTTTCTTCATTGAAGTTTATAGCACCATCACTTCAATATATTGATAATAAATATATGTCAGAAGAAGAACTTGAAAAAATCTTTGTTATGAATGATGATGATCTAATTCTTGAACATGACTTGACAAGTATGATAACAGAAAGGATTCGAATCATTACACAAAGTTTCAATACAGATGCAATACAGATTATGTTTGAAGGTGAGGAAGCTTCAATTAGAGCAGCTACTCAAGCAAAAGATCAGTTTGCAAAGTTTGTAACAGGTATAACTACAAATATGCTTCTTGAAGACTGTTCAGCATTGCTTTCAACTATTCCATTTGGTATTGATCATGATACAGATGTTGAATTTAAAATGTTCAAAGATCCAAGTCAAGATATAGCATTGAATAAATTTGAAACACATCTTGGTGATATTGTTATGAAGATTCTTACAAGATCAGCAATTGTGAAAGACGAGGATTAATGAAATATTTTTATCAATCTGGAGCAATGGGATATGGTGGGGAAGGATATTTTTGGCATAGAATTTTGCCTTATACCTTTCCCACCTTTCCAATTGTAACCAAAACAATAACAATGGCATCAAAGATTGGTATTCCTTTTGCAGTAATACCATTCGGCAAATCGGTGTGGAATAGAATTTCATGGCACAATCCAGGTATTTTTAAATGGATTGTGAAATATGCAAAGAAAAATTTGATTGTATCTCTTGGTGGAACTGATGATGAAATCAAAACAATGATCTCCATGCTCCATTTCACCAATTTATATATCGGAGGTATTGAATTGAATTTTTCTTGCCCTCATGAAAACCGTGATAATAAAGTAATTCCAGAGACATATCATAAATTGTATTTGAAATTGAGAGCTGATCAAAATCCATATGATTATGATCTCAGTAAAATAGAAAGGATTCATTTGAATAGTTTGTCTGGTTATTTTGGTGGGGTTTCTGGAAAGGCATCAAAACATAAAAATTGGGCGTTTATAGAAAAATATAATGAACTTCCTATTGCGGGATGTTCATTTGATTCAATGAATGATATTGAAGTCCTTGAAGCATTGGGATGTGAATATACTGGGATAGGTTCGACTATAATAACAAACCCAAAATTAGTTAGTATATTAAAGGAGAAATAAAATGTCACGACCAAGAAAAGATTTAGTAAAAGATATTGCGGAGGTTCTCAACAAGGTTAGTCGTGAAAACGCCTCTGATACACCTGATTTTATTCTAGCAGAGTATATGGTTTCATCGTTGGAGACGTTTGAAGCCGGAGTTCGTAGAAGGGAAGAGTGGTATGGTCGAACCGTTAAGGATTTAAATGGGGATCAGGTATAACCAAAAAATCCAGGTGACGGAAGATCGTGCACCTGATTTAACCGTTATACTGCTAAACTTTAAATAAAGGAGGTTTTAATATGATTGGATTAATGGGTGTTAAAGATAATGGCAAGACTTTAGTAGCTCCAAATGGAAAAATATTATTTTCTGTTCCAACGTGGATTGCATGGCGTATCCAGCATGCTCAACATTGGGTTGCTCGAAAGACATGGAGATAAACAATGAGATAAACAAGGAGATTTACGATGTTTGAAACAAGAGAACATTTGGTTTCATCGTTGGAGACGTTTGAAGCCTCCGGAGTTCGTAGAAGAGAAGAGTGGTATGGTCGAACCGTTAAGGATTTAAATGGGGGTCAGGTATAATGCACCCATCATCGCTTTTGAGCTATTACCCAACATATGCGATTTTGGACGAAATTGCTTCGTATGGGAATTATAATACTTTGAATATTTTTATGGATTTAAAAAATACATTACAAACCACATACATGGAACATGCTATTGTAAATATTGTCGAATCATCAAAAAAGTCAACACATATTGATACTTCAATATTTTCATCATTGATTTCATTTTTATCATTTCATAAGATGTATGGAATCAAACGTGGGGTCAATACAAACTTTATAATATTTTTTGAAAGTGGTCAATCATATTATCACAAAAATATTAGTAAGGCATATAAGATTTCTCGTAAGATAGATGATCTTTATGGACTTGATAAAGTAGATAGAGAGTTATTTTTTCATACACTACAAGCAAACTTTCAATTGATCGAAAGTGCATGTAATAAAATGCCTGGTATTAAAGTTATACGACTGCCGAATTTGGAAGCAGATTTTGTTCCTTATTATTTGACAAAAAGAAATTATGTGCAAAAAGGTGATGGTGTTGGAAATGTAATATATTCCAATGATCATGATCTCCATCAATGTCTTGATGATCATGTTTATATTTTTTCTAAAGCTGGAAAAACAAAGAGAATATTAAAGCAAGGGAATGTTATGGAACTTAATATAAAGAGACCAACTAACATTCCTGATGAATATCTTACACTCTATATGTCTGTTGTAGGAGATCCTGGGGATGATGTTTACGGCGTAAAAGGAGTTGGTCCAGCATCTTTTTTGGGTATGTTTGAAGAACTAACTGCAATGACTGGAAATTTAGAACAAATATATGATAAAGTAGAGTCTAATATAGATCTATTTGATTTTATACCAAAAAAGGTTTTAAATAAGAAATTACAGAGTGTTATTGATGCAGAGGTTAAAAATAAAACAATTTCAAATAATCTGAAATTAGTTTCTTTTGAGTTAATCTCCAGAGCAATTGAAAGTCCATTAACAACCGAAATGAGAGATAAAAGATTAATAATTGAAAAGCATATAGGTGATGATCGAAAATATGTACCTCTTGAAACAATGAAGGATGCTCTTGCAAAAAATGGAGTGATACTTGAAGAAAGTTCAATCGACTTCCTATATATATGAGAGGTAAAATACTATGTTAGATGATGCAAAGGTTTTAAGATTTATTAAGAGAAACTTAGGGTTTCCGTTTATGCATCTTGAATGGAGTGATGAAGAAATTCTTGAATACGTCAAAGAAGATACAATTCGTGATTGGTCATATTATGTACCAGATGTAAAAAAGATGAGTTTGAATGTAAACCTTGAAGCTAATAAAGTTGCTGGTAGATCAAATGAATTTTATTTAAATGAACCAGAAGGACGTGAGATTTTAAATGTTGTTGAATTATATTTTGATCAGGGAAATTATTATGCTCTTGGCCATCCACCATTTGGAGTATTTTCAGAAGGTGAGATTGCGGATTGGGCATATCATGTAAATGCATCAATGACTACTAAAATGTTTTCATCTTGGGATTATACATATGAGTTTCAACATCCTAATATTGTTAGAATATCTCCATACCCATTTAACAATTTAAGTTTTGTAACAGTTGAATATGAGAGAATGTCTTCGGAAGATTTTACAGATATCCCAAATGATTTACATAGATATTTTTTAGATCTGGCGCTTGCAGATGTTATGATTTCTCTTGGACGTATTCGTAAAAGATATGCCGGGGGACAACTCAGAACACCATTTGGAGAAATTCCTCTGGAAGCGGACATTTTCGACGAAGGGAAGACTCTAAGACAAGAAGTGATTGAAAAACTTGAAAGATTGTATATTCCAAATGTTAAGATCGAGCATGGGTAAATTAATGTTGATGTTATTGAATTTTCTGAAGAATATACAAATTTTTTAATGAAAAAAGATAAAGCTTATTTCATTAATTTTGGTTATGATTTAACCAAACAATTAAATTTAAGAGATAATGTAATAAATGATGTATATGGTCTTTGTGAACCATTGACAATAGAAGAAAATGCAAAATTGGCGGAGAAGTCAGAGAATCCAATAATGACACAAGAATTAAGAGATCTTTTATTGAATGGGGATAAAGTTTTAACTCTTAAATTTTCTAATGGAATAGTCAAAGAAGTAGATTTCTTAAACAATACAATAAAAGATATTGCTGAATAAAGGAACTATAAAAATGGCAGCACCACTATTTGTAGGAATGGATCCATCGTATAATGGATTTGCAATTGTTATAATAGATAAGGACGCAGAAATAATAGATCAAATTTTGTTAAAATCAAAAACAAAAGATGAAGCAGAGGATCGTATAATAGACCTTGAAAAAGGTTTTAGTTTTGTAGCAGATCTTATAGGGCGGGAAAATGTATATATTGAAGGACCGTCTTTTTCTAGTAGTGGAGCGTTCATGCTCCAAATGGGTGCCCTACATTATTACCTGAGGATTTTTTTTCGTAAAAATAATGTAAACTTTAAAGTTATAACCCCAAATGGACTTAAAAAATTTGTAACAGGAAAGGGCACAGCAAAAAAAGAATTAATGTTATTAAAGGTTTATAAAAAATGGAATGTAGAGTTTGATGATAATAATTTATGTGATGCATATGGAATGGCTCGTATGGCATTAGAGGAATACAATAATGGGCATAAATAAATACTTAAAACAAATACAAGAAGCAGGGTTTGAAGATAAACCAGCTGGGTGGACAGATAAGAGTGTAAAGAAATATACAAAAACATTTTCAAAGAAAATGAAAGGAACTGCTAAGTCTCTGAAATTCTTTGATAAGTGTGTAAAGAAAATGCAAGGTAAAGTAGATAACCCAGAGGGATTTTGTGCTGCATTAAAAGATGAAGCACATGGGTCAACATATTGGAGAGGGAAAGACAAACCTCCAAAGGAAGTAAAGAAAGATGTTGCGGCACATAAAAACGTAACTGAAAACTTTTTACAAGCTCTTTTCACAGATAACAGAGCACAGGCAAAAGAATGGCGCGGTGCAAATATTCCTGTTGGTGATGAAGATGACAGACCTAATTTAATTAGAGAATGTATGACAATGGAAGGCAATCAAATGAAGATTAGATGTCTTCGTAAACTAAGAGATCAAGTTGCAATGAATCCTTTTTATCAAGCAAGACTTGATAGGTTTGTTGATGCAATTACAGATACTTATGAACCAACTGATCAGCAAGGAACAATTCCCGGTAATGAATTTAAATCAACAGCAGTTGGTGAGGATATGGACTAATGAATAAATTAATTTGTCAGATCTGTGAGAAAGAATTTAAAAGTTATAAGGGGTTATCGTTTCATATATCAAAAGGCCATAAAATTAAGGTTAAATATTATTATGATATATATTTAAAAAAAATAAATGAAGAAATGTGTAATAATGATGAATGTGTTAATACTTGTAATTTTGCAAACATAAATTATGGATATTATAAATATTGTTGTAGATCATGTAGAAATAAGTCTATAGAGGGAAGAAAAATAAGTAGCCGATCATCACAATCTATGTGGAATGATACCAATAGCTCATATCATTCTGAAAATAGAAGTAATAAATTAAAACAAAAATTTATAAAGTTATGGAGCGATCCTAATAGTATATTTAGAACTGAAGAATATATAAACAAGAAAAAACAGTCACTAATAAAATCACATAAAAATCCAAATAGCGGTTATAATACTAAAGAATATAGAAAATTTAGAAGTGATTTTATGAAAGATGGAGGGTCGTCACATTGCCATAAATTCATAACAAATCCATCAAAACCACAAGTTGCATTATTTAAATTATGTCAAGAATTGTTACCATATCCAATATTGAATTATCCATGTTTAAATTATTCTATTGATATTGCTATACCTAAATTAAATATAGCAATAGAATACGATGGAAGTTATTGGCATCAGGATAAAGAATATGATAAAAAACGTCAAACACAAATTGAAGATGAAGGATGGAAATTTATAAGATATGAAGACTATATACCTTATAAACATGAACTATTAGAAACTACAAATGAGGTATTGAAAAATGTTTAAAAGTAGATTTATTGTAGTTGAACATAATGCTACAAGAGCTAAACTTCACTGGGATTTAAGATTTCAATTAAAAAATTCTGATAATTGGGAATCATTTGCCATAAGAAAAGGAGTTCCACTTAAACCTGGTCAGAAGGTTCTTGCTGTAAAAACAAGAAAACATTCTACTAAAGAGGCATTGTTTCTAGGAACCATCCCTGCTGGCGAATATGGAGCAGGGAAGTTAAAAAAGTGGGATGATGGACAATGTATCATACATAAATTTAAACCTGGTCATATATTGATTGAGTTTAAAGGAAGAAAGGTCAAGGGATTTTATCACCTTATAAGTACTGGAGTGATGAATCGTAAAGACTATAAATCACAACAATATATGTTCTTTAAAGGAAAAATTCTGAATGAAGGAACAGGTATGATAAGTAGAGTACCATCAGGTGGACTTTCTGTTGATACAGAAGAAGGGCAGACTGAAGAATGTGGAGAGAAACTACCTTGGAGTAAAAAGAAAATAACAGTAGGGGATAAGAAGGAGGACCCATAGAATGATAAACCGAACCATAGTACTTAATGGAGACTATTCATTTTTGAATACAGTAAACTGGCGTAGAGGAGTTATATTAGCACTCACAGGAAAAACCGAAGTGCTGAAATATACTGATAAGATTCTTCATACAATTAATAAAAGTTATAAGAATGATATATAAAAATAAGGTCCCTTATAGCAAAAAGAATGTTTTAACAAGAGATAATAATCAATGTGTATATTGTGGAAGTAAACATGATCTTTCAGTTGATCATGTCATTCCATCTTCAAGAGGTGGAAAATCATCATTTGAAAATTGCGTTGCCTCATGTCGATCATGAAAAAAAAAAAAAAATGACAGAACCCCA
>JAFCCM010000088.1 GCA_017610225.1 Candidatus Aenigmatarchaeota archaeon
GGGGGCGAGCTTGCGAGTATGAGCGACTAAAGAGAGCGAACGCGTGGGGAACGCACGCAAGAAGAAAAACTAGAATAACAACCACAACAACAACCATTAACAACAAGTACAATAACCAGAAGAACAACGACAAAATTTTAAAAATCAAGGATTGGACTCACTCAATCATCAAAAATTTCTTTTTTTCTTGTTCTAGGTTAATGCCCGGATACATCGACATAAAATCTGAATTAAATTCTTCTCTTGCTTCCTGAATCTTTTTCATCTCTTCGTTCTCGATTATTTCTTCCCCTTTCTCTCTAGCCGGCATTTTAGACGATAAGAATCTTTTTTCAACATCATTGATGGAAACTAAACTTTTTGGAACAATTAGACTTTCCCAATGTTGTTTGAATTTTCTCTGCTCTTCGATTATTCCCATCAATCATCACCACAGTAATACTTTTATTTCTGATTTGAAATATTAAAGTGTTATGAACAATAAAACCAGCGTAGAATCCCTTAAGAAAATTATTTCTTTAGTCGAACAACTCCGCGTGGAATGTCCATGGATAAAGCAACAGACCGTTAAAAAACATTTTGAAGAGTTGAAGAAGGAAGTGGAAGAACTCGGGGAAGCAATTGAAAATAATGACAAGGAAAACCTTGGGGAAGAATTGGGAGATGTCCTCTGGGATTTATTGACTTTGATTAAAATTTCTAAAGATGAGTATGGATTCAAACTAGAAGATATTTGCAATGCAGTATGTGAAAAAATAATCAGAAGAAAACCGTATATTTTTGGAGATGAGAAGGCAGAAACTCCTGAAGAGGCATGTAAGATTTGGAGAAGAGTGAAAAAAGAGGAGAAGAAAGTTAAGAAATAAAAATCTAATCATTAAATTCAACTATAGATGATATATTATCTCAATGCATATGTATACTGGCGCAATGGTCCTTGTTACAATCCTAGTCAAGGTGACGATTGCCCAAATAATTGTAGAATTTGTTTTAGAAAGTGGGGTATGCACACAATTGGAGCAACAAATAAATATGGAACAGAAGAAGTATATGATTTAAGACTAGAGAGAAGACTTGCCGTTAAGGACTTTAATGAAATAAAATTTCGAATGAAAAGTTTGTTAAGAAGATTTTCTGGAAAACTTTATGATGAGTTTGTTATTTGTGGTCAAGGAGAACCTACCGTAGAATTAGATTTAATTTTGAAACTTATTGAATGGACTCAAGGACGTTATAGAAAACCAATAAGATTGGTTACAAATGGTCAGGGTAATCTATTAAATCCTGGGAGAGATGTAGTGGAAGAATTAAGAGAAGTAGATTTAAGAAATCCTGATGTAGCTTTGATTGTTAGTACAAGTTTACTTGGTCATGACCAAGAGTCTTATAATAGAAATTGTAACCCAAGATTTATGGAACTTGCTTTTCCTAAAGTTTTAGAATTTGCTGGAAGGGCACTCGAAGTATTTGGAACAGAAAAGACGGAAATAACTTCTGTGATGACCGATGGGATTAATATAAGAGGAATCGAGAAATTAGCAAGAAGAATGGGATATACTAATTTTAGGAAAAGACCAGAAATAAGTGTAATATGGTAATCATTCCCTATAAGAAATCCACAACTCTCCTTTGTTTTTTCATCATTTCAAGAACCTTACTTTTCTTCAACCAAACGTCATTATTGATCCTCAGCATAATATCAATCCTCTTCAATGCATATTCTAACGAGTCAAATTTCAACGGTTTTTTAGTCATAGCATCGCGAATAGTCTCTCTGACTTTCCAAACACCTACTTCGGAAAAATATTCTGGTCTTATCTCACGAACAATCAAAACTCCAGCCTGTCGTTTGATTTTTTTCAAATATTCCAATACTGCTAACCTTCCAGAATAATATCCACCCGCAACGTTCTTTGCATATTTTTTTCTTCCCCAGTAAAATTCATGGTCAGTAATAACATTCGGTTCTTTCAAACCTTGAGACCACATACCACCTGGAATAGCCATTTCAACTTGTTCAAACATCCAACTAGTAGGCATCAGTAAGACTTCAAAATAATTACCAAGATAATTGCTTTCAAAAAGAAGATAATCACTAACAGAAGGATAAGTCTTAACATTTTTTAAAAGGTTTTTTGCAACAATATCATCAGCAGCAGTAATAGACCATCTTGTTGGAACTAATCTCCGTTGTTTTTTCAATCCCAGCAATCCAACAGAAAGTAAACGATTCAATTCATAGACATCTTGTCCATGTTCATACAGATCAACCATTGCTTTAGTTGCTTTGAAGTCAACATCTGATGTAATATATTCTACACGTTTTTTGACTTTGGGATTTTCTGTTATTCTAGCTTTCTTGACTATCTCAGATGGTCCGAATGGTGAAGCATTGAAATTAAAATTCAATTCCATCTTCGGGATTTTTCTAAGAACAACTTCAGTATCAACAGGTTCAGATGAAAGTGCAATTTCCTGAACAGTTTCCAAGAATCTATCAGGTTTAGTAGCATCGACAAAATTTTTTCTTCTGGAGTTGATTAATGATGATCTGAATTCAAGTATTTTTCCAGGTTGCATTTTTTGATTAAACCATTCTTTTGGAGAATTCATTATTGTTGTATTTCCATGTTCTATTGGTAATAATATCCCGACATTTATTTTAGGATAACCATATCTTCCGATAAAAGTTGCTGGGGGGCTAGAACCAAATAATTCGGGTTTCTTTATAATCTGCTTCATCTTTACTCGAGTATACATACTATCAAGAATAGGGCATCTATTCAACCCACACCATCCTCTTCCTTTACAAGCCAGGCACATTGATTTCATGAGAAACCACCAAAACAATAATTAAATATGTTAAAACCTAAATTTATGTTAATTTGAGGTGATTATTTTTGCCAGAAGAAAGTAAAGAAGAAGTTAAAGTAGAAGAGAAAAAGGAAGAAGTTAATGAACACGCCGAAGAAAAAATGAATGAACCTGTCGAAGAAGAAGTAGATGATGAAAAATCAGGATTACCATTTCCAACTGCCCCTATTGTAAGGGTCATGAAATCTAATCTAGATAGTCATAAACTAGTTAGAAGACAAGTAAAAGAACAAATGAATACGTGGTTAGGAAAAATATGTGCAGAAGTAAGTAAAGACATGAACCAAAGTCCTTACCCAACTGTAGGTGTTCCACTGTTCAAAGAAGCGATTAGAAAATATGAGAATGTTGAGGAGTTGAGAAAAGAAAAGGAAAGAATCGTAGCATCTCTACATAAAATCAAACTAGACTGTGACTCATTGATCAGGGATTTGGATCATAAATTTGATGATGAAAATTAGATGTTTTGTTACAAACTCCATAGAACAAGAATAGAAAGTTATGAATTAGTCCTTGCTATATGTGATAAAGACTTGGTTGGAAAGAAACTAAGAAAAAAACCTGAATTTGAAGTAAATAAAACATTCTACTGCGACAAGGAATGTGATGAAGAGAAGGCATTAAAACTAATCAAGGATTGTACCATAGCTAATCTAATAGGTAAAAAAATAGTAAATCTAGCTTTGGAAAAAAAGTTTATTACAAGGGAAAACGTTATCTTAATTGGAGATGTACCACATGCGCAAATTGTCAAATAAAGCACAATTTTTCATTCTTACAACAGTAATAATAATTGGTGTTTTTTTTACTCTTAGTAAGTATGTTAACCAACATTCATTTATTGACACTTCTGCTGCTGCAAAAGGCGCGGAAATTTTCATGTTCGAAAATATCAAAGAAAAAGCTATTAAAACTGTCCAAATAAGTAACGTAACTAATTTTAAACCAAGATTGTTAGAATACAAAATTTCTGTTGAGAATATGGTCGCAGATAGAGGGTATACAATTGTTTTTGATTATGTTAATGTTACTGATGTTGATGATAATAATGTTGTTTATTTTAACATGACATTAATGTCTGAAAAATATATTCTCAAATCTGGATTTTCTCAACGAGCTCCTCTAACAGAATGTGATAGACTTTGTGTTATGGAAGATTATGATGAAGGCGTGTGTGAACAGAATCCAGTTGGACAATGTGAACAAAAAGTGCCACCTGGTGATTATTATGGTCCAGAGGGGGATGTATATTGTACGGGTGGTGAAGATGAAGATACATGTTGCTGTTTTCCATCAACAGATTAAAAAAATTAAACTAATTCCTCTAGGTTAAAGTATGGTAAAAATTCAGTTCTGATTTTTTTTGTCGAACAATGTAATTCTTCAGAGAGTTTTAATAATTGTACTTTTTCTTTTGCTCGTTTAAACTTAGTCATTCCAAAGTATTTTATTCTATCTGGATATTCATATTTTGAGAATTTTCTGTACATTTCTTTTTTTGATAAAGCCACTCCAGCAGTCATGAGATCGATCATGTATTTGAGTAATTTCCAGTATTGTCTTCTTGATATTCTTCCTCTGAATGTATCTGCCCTTGATAGCATCTCATAAGCTTTAGCAATTTCTTCTGGTTTTTCATATTCATTAGCAATGTTCTGTTCTATCCACCAAAAGATTTCATCAGGTGGTTTACTAACATTTTGAATAGACATTCTCGCTGCAATCGGAGATTTAGTTTTGAAAATTATTTTTAAAGCATCAAACACATTTTCTTCTCTTTCCCTATTCCCAAGACTTTCTAAATCTTTGACTACTATTTCTTTTTTTCCTTTTGATAACATTTCTAAATCATTTATTGCTGATCTTAAATCTCCTTCAGATCTTTTTGCTAATTGTTTCAAAATATCTTTGCTACATTTGATGTTTTCTTTTTGACAAATTTCTTCCAATCTTTTGACCATTCCCCAAAAGTTGACTTTACCAAAGTTGATGAGTTGGTAATGTGTTTTTAATTTAGATAATTTAGGACTCCATTTATCATTAACCGTTAAGACTATTGGAAATTTTGATTCTTGTATTATCTTTACTATTTCCCCCGGACCCCCTCTATCTTTTCTTCCTGATAATCCATCTATTTCATCTATAAGAAAAATTTTACCTTTTTTGAATAATGAATATTGTTTCATAGATTGGCCAATCACTTCTTTTATTTGTGATGATGTTCGATAGTCGGATGCATTTAATTCAATGACTTCAAGATTTTTTTCTAATGCTAATGCTTCTGTCAAACAGGTCTTGCCAACACCTGGTGGACCAGCAAATAATGCTGCTTTTTTTCCTGGTTTCCAATTTTGATACCATAGTGTAAATTGTTCTACGGGTTTTTTTTGACCCATTACTTCAGATACCTTTTTAGGAGAATATTTTTCTGTCCAGAGCATAAAAATCATTTTTTATTTATTCAACATAAACTGACTTAACATAGCTTCCAATTGTATTAATGAATCTCCGCCTTCAGAAATCCTAAAATCATATTCACCTATCTGATTGATCATCTGAATCTTTTTTTCATCTGGAATTTCTAACTCAAAAATTTGTCCATGACAAGCTTTAATAATATCCTGACCTGCTAATCCTTGCTTAATAATCATATCATGAAGTTTTTTACGCGCAGGTTTAAAGTTACCATTCACTGCAAAGTTCATCATCTCTATAACATCTTTTGGTTTAGCTTGACTTGCAACTTCGTAAATAATATTGTCAGTTATTTTGTCACCAAGAGAAGATGCTGCTTGAAGGATATTTGTTGCTTTTCTTAAGTCACCTTCACTCAATTCATAAATCGATTCCAATGCTAGTTTGTCCACATTTAATTTTTCTCCCTTAATGACTCTATCCATGTAAGTGAACACATCTTCTTTTGATAAATTTGTAAAACGAAACACAACACATCTTGACTGTAATGGTGAAATAATTTTTGAAGAATAATTACATGATAAAATGAATCTGCATACATTAGAATATTGTTCTATTGTTCTTCTCAATGCATGTTGAGCAGCTGATGTTAATGAATCACTCTCATCCAAAAATACAATCTTAAATGGGGTATTAAGTGGTCTGATTCTAGCAAATTCTTTTATCCTTGTTCTGACAACATCTATCCCCCTAGCATCACTCGCATTTGTCTCTTGAAAATTAGAATGCCAACTTTTTCCAAATAAGTCCTTGGCAATGGCAATAGCAGATGCAGTCTTACCTGTTCCTGGTGGACCTGCAAACAACATATGGGGAAGTGTCTTCTTCTCAACAAATGCTTTCAATCTTTCAACAACGTGTTTTTGATTAACAATCTCACTGAGTGAATGTGGCCTATATTTTTCTGTCCAAATCTGATATTCCATAGAATCACATAATTATGTTTGAATTTAGATATTTATAATGAAAAAGGTTAGTGTTATCATGAAAATTTGTATATCCGGAACACCTTGTACAGGCAAAACAATAATCTCAGAAGAACTCTCAGAAAGATTGGGTTGGAAACTAATTAGTATTAATGATCTTGCCAAAGAA
>JAFCCM010000089.1 GCA_017610225.1 Candidatus Aenigmatarchaeota archaeon
ATTGGGGGCTTGGTGATACACCAGGTGAGATTTTATCAGATGCTACAAGTGTAATACAAACAACATCTTCAGATTTTGAATTTAATACAAGATATTTTCATACAGTAACACAATTAGATATAGATTCAACCAGTTCATATTTAGATATTACACTTCCTGAAGTTATATTACAACCTAAAATATTAGTTGTAAATTCTAAGTATGGAGAATTAGATCTTGGGGATCATTTTATAATTATAGATAGTGGAACAATATTGAGGATCAAAAAAGATAATGTAGATTTAGAAGTAGGTATGATATTAGAATTATTTGTGTATAAGGAGATACCGTAATGAAAAAAGTATATAAAACTTATTTGGAAGCAATAATGAACGATGAAGCGAAAGTAAAGATTGTAATTCCTGTAGCAGCAGGGCTTATAGTTAAAGAAGGAGAGAATGAAGAAAAATTATTACTTTTAATTCAAAGATCAAAAGATGACCACTGGCCAAATTTTTGGGAAGCTCCTCGTGGAAAATGCGACAAGCCAATGGGAGAAAATCTTATTCATTGTCTTAAAAGAGAAATTAAAGAAGAAACAGGTTTGGATATAATACCTGTTGAGGAAATTGATACTTTTGAATATTTAGCTGATAAAGGAACAAGAAAATCTATATGTCATAATTTTTTATGTAAAATGAAAGATCCCAAACAAAAAGTTAAACTATCTCACGAACACCAAAACTTCAAATGGATTCAATCAATTGGAGAAGCTGAAATGTTAGTTCTTCCAGATCAGAAAAAATCAATTGAAAAATCTTTTAATACAGAACTTCAAATTGTCAGTTATCCAGAAAATCATTTTACTAAAAACAATTCGGTGGAGGAAATAAAAATGCTTGATAGTTATTTAAAACAATTACAAGAAAATTTAACACCAGTTGATTTAGAAGAAGGACTAGTTCGGGGATTAGCATCTGAATTTAAAGATATTGTAGATGATATGGGGGCGTTGGTAGATTTATTTTATTCAAGAAATGAATCTATTTTACCAAGATTTAAAAAGATTATGTTTAAATTTAAAAAGAAATTGAGTAAAATAGAATTAAGATATCCAAGAAAAATAGATAAAAATAAACTTTTGAAATTCAGACAAGCATTTGCTAGATGGAGATTTTATTTTTATATGAATGATAGAATATATAAAAAAATGATACAAGAAGTGATGAAGACTGGAAAAGACCCTAGTGGATATATTGATGTTAATTTTAAGGATAGAATTATTCCAGAACTTTATAACGCTAAAAACACCCAAGAATTAATTAAACTTACAGAAAAATATGAAAAGAGAATTGAATATGTTTATAATTTATATAAGAAAAACCCACAAAATGTTGGTTTAAAAAGATTTTTAAGACAAGGTTTGTGGGGGGTAAGAGATTGGACTATTGCAGTTAGACGATTTGCTTCATATATGGCTGCTTAAATTAATAGAGGAATAATATGCTAACTTTAAAAATAACTGAAAAAGGTCATTTTATAACTTTGCCAGGGATGGCTCCATTTAGAACACCAGCTAATATAAATGTTTCAAAAATTCCTTTAAATGTTTTGATTATGAAATTGAAAGTTTATGATATTCATGAATATGAAATTGTTTCTGAGTTGGGTGATCAAAAAATTGTTTATAAAAAAGAGGAGTTAGAAAAGATAAAAGAAAAAGATTTAAATAAGATTGATAAAAAATTTGTTAAATATTTTGATAAAAGATTAAATAAATTAGAAAATATGATTAAAAACTTGGTAGTTCCATATGAGAAATCAGAAGTTAATATTAACTTAAACAAAGAACAAATTAAAAATGTGATAGCGGAAATGTTAGATCAACCAATTAAAAAAGAATTTGATGTTGAAGAATTAGAAGAAGATGAAATGTTTATTCCTCCTGTTAATATTGATGGAATGAAATTAAAAGGTTCTGAACATACAATTATAAAACAAAAAGAAAATTTAGAAGCTTCAGCAGATTTACTATCTGAAATTCAAAAGGAGAAAAAATAATGACTGAATTAAGTAGTATGGTCGATGAAATGATCGAGAAAAAAGAAAAGAAAAAGGAGTCTAAAGTTTTATGTTTAGGGGCTGATTTCGGTACAATGAATATAGTTTGTGCTAGATCTGATTCTGATAATATAAAAATGACAAGAAATGTTTTTCTTGAATTAGATCCCGATATTGTTAATATTTCAGAGTTAACTGATATTAGTTATGTAGAAGGGGATGAGAACGAAATCTTTATAATCGGAGAAGATGCTTTTAAGTTTGCAAATATATTCAATCAAGAAGTTTCAAGACCTATGGAAAAGGGATTAATATCTCCTAAAGAAATATCAGCTATTGATGTTTTAACTTTAATGATAAAAGATCTTATTGGAGATGTTAGTAGTGCAGAAATATACTGTAGCTTTAGCGTGCCGGCAGAATCTATAGATGAGGGTCGATCTGTTTCATATCATGAAAATGTTTTTGCAAGGATTTTAGGAAGTTTAGGTATTAACTATACTTCTGTAAATGAAGCAATGGCGATTATATATTCTGAATGTGCTAAAGAAAAATTCTCAGGATTAGCGATAAGCTTTGGTGCTGGCCTAGCAAATTGTGTTTTATCATTTAAAGGCATTGAAGCCTTAAAATTCTCAACTTCAAGAGCCGGCGATTGGATTGATAAACAAACAGCAGAATCATTAAATATAATTCCAAATAGAGTTACAAGTTTGAAAGAACGTTATAGTAATTTATTAACACCATCTGGTGGTAAAGGAAGGAACAAAAAAGACCAAATAATCTTACAAGCCATTTATCATTTTTATGAATCTCTTATTAATTATACAATTAAAAAACTTATTAAGGAATTTGAAGAAAAAGTTGATATTGAAATTGATGATAGTTTACCAATAGTAATTTCGGGTGGGACGTCTTTGCCAAAAGGATTTTTAGAATTGTTTAAATCGGTTCTTAATAGGTATGAACTTCCATTTGAAATATCAGAAATACGTCAAGCTAAAAATCCATTAACAGCAGTTGCGAATGGACTTTTGATTCGTACAATGTCAGATGTTAAAGGAAAATTATAATGAAATTATGTGATTATGGTTGTGGACAAGAAGCAAAATATCAGTTTAAGAATGGGAAGTGGTGTTGTAGTAAAAATTTTAGATCATGTCCATCTTATCGAAATAGAAGATCAATATATATGAAAGAATTTTGGAAAAATCCTAATAGTAAATATAATTCAATTTCATTTAGAGAAAAACAAAGTAACATAATGAAAGAAATATGGGAAGATCCAACTAGTAAATTAAATTCAATTTCATGTAAAGAAAACCAAAGTAAAATAATGAAAGAATTATGGAAAGATTTAAACAACGGACTTAATTCAAATTCACGTAGTAAAAAAATAAGTAAGAATATGAAAGATTTATGGAAAGATCCAAATAGTAAATTTAATTCAAACTTGTATAGAGAAAAACAAAGCAAAGTACGTAAAATAACAATTGAACAAATTAAAGAACGATACCTCTTTTTTTCAAAAATAGAAGAAATGAGATATAATCCTAATGAACTTAAAGAAATACAAGTTCATTGTAAAAATCATAATTGTGAAAATTCAAAAGAGAAGGGTGGATGGTTTACACCCACTGGAATACAACTAAGTGAAAGAATAAGACAATTAGAAGATAAAAATGGGTGGGGTGGAATTTATTTTTATTGTTGTCAAGAATGTAAAGATACATGCCCCTTATATTATTTACATGGAGACCCATTAAAAGATAATAATTTACCATATACTCAACAAGAACTTTATATATATAATAAAAATGTTTTAGAACGAGAAAATGGTCTTTGTGAGTATTGCGGTGAACCAGCAACTTTAGTTCATCACATATGTCCTAAAAAACTTGAACCATTTTTTGCTTTAGATCCAGACTATGGAGTAGCATGTTGTGAAAAACATCACTATAAGTATGGGCATCAAGGCAAGTGTAGTACAGGTAACCTAGCAAGAATAATTTGTAGTGCAGAATCACAAAAATTTTTAAATCAAAAAATTTAAATAAGAGGATAAAACAATGTTATCAATATTAAAACAATTTTTAGTTGAACAAGAAACATCACAATGTAAAAAGGGATTTATATGGTGTCCGAATACAAAAAAATGTATTCCAGAGGAAGATCAAAGAAGTAAAGGTGAAGGTAGAGGAAAAGGATTTGGTAAAGGGAAAGGACCAATTGGTATTCCTGTTGGATCTGATAAAAAAAGACCAAGAAATGAAAGAAGAGAACTTGTAAAAGAGCCACCTGTGGAAGTTGATGGTGATATTAAAATTAAGAAGATTAAAGAATTATTATCTTCAATGATAGATGAAGTATATAAAATTGCTGAAGATGAAAACGCTTTAAATAATGCTCCACCTGAAGAACCAGAAGAAGAATTTGGCGCATTAAAGAAAGATATTGCAGAATCATATAAATTTCTTGATGAATCAGAATATCAGGAATTTTTTAAATCAATGTTGAAAAAGTTTGGAGTTACAGGAGTGAATCAGTTGAAGGGAGATAAGAAGAAAGAATTTTTTGATACAATAGAAAAGAAATGGACTAAAGAAAAGACAGTTAACGAAGTAGATAGAATTCTTGATGAACATGCTTATGGAGATTTTTTCTTAGGAATGTTGAAAAAGTTTAATGTTAAAGGTGTAATGTCAATGGATGTTGAAAAAAGAAAAGAATTTTTTAATGCCATAAAAAGTGGGTGGGCTTCTAAGAAAAAAGCAGCTAGTCAATAAAAAGAAAAAAAGGAACAAATATAAAATTGAAAAGAAAGGAAATTAAATATGGAATTGAATGGTGAAGTTATAAAGAGAAATGTAAATACGGGGAATATTTGGAATGAAACCGGACAGAAAAGTCAAGCAAAACAAGTTTCAAAAACTAAGTTACGTCAACTTGGATTATCAAAAGATGGTCTGAATTTTGTTGATACATTAAAAGAATTACGAAAAACACCTCCAAATATAATTATTGCTACAGCTACAACAGATATTCATTTTGTTCAGAATTGGTCTGACAAACAATTTTTGAAAAAGAATAATAAATATGTTATGGGGTTAGGAGTTTTTCAACAACTTCAATTTGATTCTAATTCAAATAAAAAATTGTTAAAACCAGCTACAATAAAATTTAGTAAGTTTTATAGACCTTATATAGGACAAGATTTGACTGACAAAACCCTTTTAATATTTAGAACTGGTGGCATCGGAGACCTTCTATTTATTAAACCCAACCTTGATTACCTTAAAGAAAAATACCCAACATGTAAAATAAAATTTGCATGTGGTCCGCAATACCAACCTATGGTTAAAACATGGACATGTATTGATGAAATGTTAGATCTCCCATTTGCATTAAAACATCTTATTGACTGTGATTATCATAGTTTATTTGAGGGTGTGATTGAGAGATGTAAAGAATCTCATGTAAAGAATTCATATAATTTATTTTCAAAATGGATGGGGTTGGACTTACCAGATGAATTATTAGTTCCAAAACAAGAAGCTAAATCGGAGTTGGTTGAAGATTGTGTGGAAGTGTTGAAAGGATGGAATGTTAAAAAGGGTGATTTTATTTTAGCTCAATTAAGAGCAAGCTCACCAATTAGAACTCCAAACCATCAATTTTGGTTAAACCTTTTTAATAAATTAATTGATAAAGGATATAATATTATATTAACAGATAATCCTAGACAAACAGAATCAGTTGATGATTTTATTAAGTTAGTTGATAAAAAAGATAAGATTTTTAATTTTTGTCAACATTCAAAATCATTGGATTATTCAATAGCTCTTACGAGTTTATCAAGTATGACATTATGTACAGATTCAGCATTTTCACATATTGCTGCAAGTTTGGATATACCAGCATTTGGTATTTTTGGTCCTTTTCCTGGATTTGTACGATTGAAAACTTACCCTAAAGCAGATTGGGTTGATGCAGAAAGATCGTGTGCTCCTTGTTTTTTACATGGTCAAGATCCTTGTCCACAATCAGGATCTGATGGGTATTCTCCATGTTATGATAATATTAATCATGATGAAGTTGTGGAAAGAATTGAAAAATTGTTGAATAAATAAAAGGAGATGAAATGATAAAGATTGTGATTACATGCAGAAATCGTCTTTCGATCACAAAAAAATGTTTAG
>JAFCCM010000090.1 GCA_017610225.1 Candidatus Aenigmatarchaeota archaeon
TATTATTAAAATATTAATAAATATGAGTACAATAAAAACAAGAATGGCACGTGGAAAAGCTCTTGAAAATTGGACTGCTGATAGAATGATGGAAAAGGGATTGGGTATAGCAAGCAAATCTCCTGGTAGTGGTTCAGGAACAAGAGAAAAAGCAGATATAGTAAATTCAGTAGTAGTAATTGAAAGGGAAACTGGTGAAAAAAGAGGATTAGGAATTGAATGCAAAAATCATAAAACACCACATATAAGAGATTGGTGGGAACAAGCACAAAAACTGGAAATTGGAGACTCAAATAGAATACCAGTATTAGTATATAAATTAGGTGGAGAAAAATATTTTGATACAAAAGCAGTTATCTATTTAGAAACATTTTTAGATCTAGTAAAAGATAATACAGAATTAAATGGTAATTCAAAACAATTAGAAGATCAACTTGATAAAAGTGAAAAATGGAAATTTAAAAGTTTAGAAAATAAATTAAATAATTGTTTAAATATAATAGATTTAGGAAGAACAAAAATGATGAAAAATGGTGAATATGATAAAATGAATGGTAACGAATATTTAAAAAGAGCTAAAACAATTATAAAAGATTGTTTAAAATTAATTGAAGAATAATGAATTATAATTTAAACAAAACTAAAACAGTTGATAAAGAAACCATAAAGCATCTAATGACAGTTTTATATTGTTTATTTAGTAATGCCGATGATTATCAAGAAGAAGCTAAGAAATATTTTGAGAAAGATAAAAAATACAGTAATGAGATGTATAAAAAAAGTTATAAAAAATGGGATGAAGCAGAAAATTATCTTAAAAGTTATATAAAAGAATTATTTAAACAAAATAAAATATAAAAATATGGTATATTATTTCACATCACAAAAAGATACTAAATGTAGATTAATGAATCCAGTAATTAATAATTTACAAAAAAATTATGATATAAATGTTCTTGATATTAATTATCATAAAAAATTAGTTAAGAATTTTAAAATAGATTCATTACCTGCTTTAGTAAGAGGAGGAGATAGATTATTCGGAGTAAAATCAAAAGAAACAATTATTTCATTTTTAAGAAGATAATATGAAAAAAGTAATATCAAGTGAAAAAATACCAATTAAATTATGGTTAGATGATATTGAAGAGGGTGCATTAGAACAAGCAAAAAACTTAGCTAATCTACCTTTTGTATTTAAACATATTGCAATTATGCCAGATAGTCATAGAGGATATGGAATGCCGATTGGTGGTGTAATGGCAACTAAGGAAGTTATTATTCCTCATGCTGTTGGAAGTGATATTGGATGTGGGATGTGTGCCGTTAAAACAACATTAACTGATATTGATATTGATACTCTTAAAAAGATTATGGGAGAAATTAGAAAAGATATTCCTGTCGGTTTTAATAAACATAAAGAATCTCAAGATGAAAAATTAATGCCAAATATTAAAGAAGCTTTTGAAACTATGGATGAATCAAGAAATTTATATTTAACGGATAATGTTTGTACTAGAGAATATGATAATGCATTAAAATCTTTAGGAACGCTTGGAGGAGGCAATCATTTTATAGAAATTCAAAAAGGAGATGATGGACATATTTGGATAATGATACATAGTGGTAGTAGAAATTTAGGATATAAAGTAGCTGAGCATTATAATAAATTAGCAAAAGAATTAAATAAGAAATGGTTTAGTTCTGTCCCAGAAAAATATGATTTAGCTTTTTTACCTCTAGATAGTAAAGAAGGAAAAGATTATATTAGAGAAATGAATTATTGTGTAGATTATGCTCTGGCAAATAGAAAATTAATGATAAAGAGAATTGAAGAAATATTTAGAATTATAATAGGAGGTGGAACTGATTTTTTCGGAAAAATGATAAATATAGTTCATAATTATGCTTCAATAGAAAATCACTTTGGTGAGAATGTAATGGTACATAGAAAAGGGGCAACATTAGCAAGCGAAAAAACTATTGGTATTATTCCAGGAAGTCAAGGGAGTAAGTCATATATCGTAAAAGGTAAAGGAAATGTTGAAAGTTTTAATTCTTGTTCTCATGGAGCTGGAAGAAAATTAGGACGAAAAAATGCAGAGCGTACACTTGATTTAGAAAAGGAAATTAAACAACTAGATGATATGGGAGTGATACATTCAGTTAGAAGTAAGAATGATTTAGATGAAGCACCCGGAGCATATAAACCAATAGAGTCTGTTATGGCTAACCAGTCTGACCTTGTGAATATACTTGTTGAGCTAAACCCTCTTGGAGTTATAAAAGGCTAAGGTGCTTATTATAGTATTGACAAAGATATTGCAATTTGATAAAATAAAGACATAATAAATAAAATAAATTTATGTCTAAAAAAATATCAAAACAATATATTGCTGGATTTTTTGATGGCGAGGGTAGTATAGGAATTTACAAAAGAAAAGATAGGTATAATGGTGCTTGTTTAAGAACTCAATTAACTCAAAACAAAACCAAAGAGTCTTGTTACATTTTAGCTTATCTAAAAGATAAATATGGTGGTAATATAACTGAACAGAAAACATTATCTGGAGGTGTAAAATATAACTGGCAATTAAATGCTAAAGGGATACCAATCTTTTTAAGAGATATTTTACCTTATTTAATATTAAAAAAACATCAAGCATTATTAGCATTGTATTGGTTGGAAAATAAGCCAAAAATTAAAAGAGATGGAAGAGGTAGGGTAATAGAATTTACTGGTAATGAGATAAAATTTACTAAAAACATTGTTGACGCTATGAAAGCATTAAAACATAAAGATATTTCAGAAGTGATGGAAAATCAAAAAGATTTAGTTGAGATTTTAGTAGAATTAACACCACTTGGTGTAATTAAAGGTTAATTTTTCAGGGAATGATATAATGGTTATTATGTGGGTCTTGGATACCTTCTATCTAGGTTCGATTCCTAGTTCCCTGACATAATAATATAATATGTTTGTTAAACCAAATAAAACAAAAAAAAGTACACCAAATGATGATGTTATGACACCTATTGATATTGCAATTAAAATTATAAATTATTTTAAACCTACTGGAAAAATATTAGAGCCAGCGAGAGGAACAGGAAACTTTTATAATAATATTAAGGGGAATATAGATTGGTGTGAGATAGATGATGGTAGAGATTTTTTAAAATATAATAAAAAAGTAGATTGGATAATAACAAATCCTCCATTTTCAATATATGATTTATTTTTATTAAAAGCATTTGAAGTATCAGATAATGTTGTATTTTTAACAACACTACAAAAAGCATTTAAATCACAAAAGATACAAAAAGAAATAGAATTATATGGTGGGTTAAAGGAAATAATTATGTTAGGTAGTGGAGGAAAATTAAATTTTCCGTTTGGATTTCCAGTAGGATGTCTTTATTATAAAAGAGGATATAACAAAAATTTAATTAAATTGACTAATTTTAATAATAAATAAAAAGATAGATAAAAATGAAAGAAAATATAAAACATAAATTCAATTATAAATGGAAATTAGATGATTTGAAAAAAGTTGAAAAGAATGGATATAAAGTTTTTTCTACTTTTGCCTGTGGTGGAGGTTCTACAATGGGGTATAAATTAGCTGGATATGATGTTATTGGAATGAATGAAATTGATAAAAAATTAATTGAAGTTTATAAAGTAAATCATAATCCAAAATTAGTATATGATTGTGATATAAGAGAAATGGTAAAAATGGATTTACCAAAAGAACTTTACAATTTAGATATTTTAGATGGTAGTCCACCTTGTTCAAATTTTTCAATGTCAGGTAATAGAGAACAGGATTGGGGAAAAGAAAAAAAATTTAGAGAAGGACAAACTAAACAAGTGTTAGATACATTATTTTTTGATTTTATTGATTTGGCAAAAAGACTTCAACCAAAAATAATAATTGCAGAAAATGTGAAAGGAATTATATTAGGTAATGCTAAAAAATATTCACAAAAAATTATAAAAGAAACAGAAAAAGCAGGATATTGGACAGAATATTGGTTATTAAATGCAAGTAAAATGGGAGTTCCACAAAGAAGACAAAGAATATTTTTTATAAGTATAAGAAGAGATATAGCTGAAAAAATAAAAGGACAACGACAAAACCTATTAACAAGAATGCCATATTTAGATTTTAAATTTAATGAAAATGAAATTAATTATAGTGAAATAGCTGATTATAAAGGTAAAAAAATAACAGAACACCAATATATTGCGTGGAAATGCAGAGATATAAAAGACACTAAATTAGCAGAAAGTAAAGTTAGGGCAGGGATGAAATATAATGATTTTAATAATTGTTATGTTAAAAATAATAAACCAATACCAACTATTACTGGAAAGGGAAATAATGCTTTACTTTTATATGATAAACCAATAAGAACAAGTGATAATGAATTAATTTTAGCAAGTTCATTTCCAAAAGATTATAATTTTTTAAATAATTCACCTGGATATATAGTAGGTATGTCAGTTCCACCAGTTGTCATGGCACAAATTAGTTATCGTATTAAAAATCAGTGGCTTGATAAAATAGTATAGTATATACTATGTACTATAAAATACTTTTATTTATAAAAAAATGTTTTATATTATTTATAATAGTTAATATTAAAAATCTACTAATATTAAACTAAATTAAATTTTAAAAACCTATTGACAAATTTCCAATAATACTATATATTATAGATACATGAAAGAAAAAATAAGAAAATTATATTTATATGGATATGGAATAACAAAAATATCTAAAATTACTGGAATATATTATAAAATAGTTAGAGAGTATTGTGATGATATTTTTAGAACACGTGAAGAACAAAATCAAAAAACTAAAGAATTAAAAATCAAAGAAAATTTAAAGTTAAAAGATAGGATAATACAATTATCTCAATATACTATAAAAGATATTTCAAAAAAATTAAATATAAATGAAAATAAAATTAGATATATTTGTGAAAAATATAATATAAAATATAAAAAATATCATATTGATAGAAAATATTATATTAATAATGAATATGTTAAGTATGTAAAAAAAATATGTAAATGTGGTAATAATATTTTTCAAAATAATACTGATTTATGTGAACAATGTATTGAAAAAAGAAATATTAATATAATAAATAATTATATAACTGCTAAATTAACTTTTTTTGATTTAGCTAAAAAATATAATTGTTCAAGGTCAAATATAAGTAAAATATTAATTAGAGAAATAGGAAAAGAACAAATAAAGAAAATAAATATAAAAAGAACATTAAAAATTGGTAATAAACCAATAGATAAGAAACTTTTAAAAATAAGAAAGGAAAAAAAAGAAATTAAAAAAATATTTCTAAACAGAATACAGAAAATGTTTATTGATGAAAAAGATTTTTCTGAAATTATAAATGAATTTAAAAAAGAATATTCAAAGGTAGAAAAAATTAATAGAATTAAAGGAGGGAAATATTTAACATGGAAAAAAGAAATTATAAAATTTTGTAGAAGAAATAAAATAAAATATAGAAAATGTAATTATTGTAAAGAATTAACATATAATAATAAGTATTGTGGTATTGAATGTATGTCAAAATCAATTAAATTAAGGAAAGTAAAATCTGATAATCTTAAAGAAAAATGGAAAACAAATAATTTTAGAAAAAAACAAGCAAAGGCTAGAGAAAATAAACCAATATATTGGGAAACAGAGAAATTAATAGAACAAGAATTAATAAAGTTAAATATATTATATATTCACCAAAAAGAAATAAATGGATATAATGTAGATTTCTATCTTCCAGATTATAGAATAATCATAGAATGTGATGGTGATTATTGGCATGCTAATAAAAATATATTTCCAAATCAAAAATATATCTATGATCCACAATATAAGAATGGTAGATTATCTGTAGAAGATGTAAGAATGCGAGATGAATATAAAAATAAAATATTTATTAACAATGGATATAAAATAATACGATTCTGGGAAAATGAAATTAAAAAAAATATTGACGAATGTATTAAAAAATTAAATATATTAATAAATAATACTAATATTAAACATAAAAAACCTATTGATTAATATATTTAAAAGTATTGATTAATATTTAAAAACACTATATAATATAAATATAAGAATCAGAATAGTTATATTAAAGAAATAAAAAAAATCTCTTGATAAATAT
>JAFCCM010000023.1 GCA_017610225.1 Candidatus Aenigmatarchaeota archaeon
AGGATTAATTGAAACTCTTGAAAAATCAGATATTATTCTTCTTGCTGGAGAAGCACGATCACACTGTCTGGCAAATACTGTAAAAGACATTGCTGACAATTTCGGAGAAGATAATATCAAAAAGATGATTCTTTTACAGGATGCCACATCTGATGTTCCAGATCCTCCGGGCACAACTATGTTCACAGATATTGGTGAGCAGTTTGTTAGTGATATGATGGCAAGGGGAATGCAAGTAAATACAACAGTAGATTTCATGAAATAAAGGAGAAATAAAAATATGCCAAAATTAATGCAAGACGATAACACACAAGAAATGAAAATTGCTGGTCCAGGTAATTTCACTTTTTCAGCAATCCGGATTGAAGATCTTGGAGCTACAGAATACACTTTGGTAACAATTATTTGTGATGTTACTGGTAGTGTTCGTCACTTTAGAAAGGAACTTTTAGATGCGATTAAAACAATTATTAAAGCATGTAAGAAAAATCCAAGGTCTGAAAACTTATTGATTCGTTACGTTTTATTCAATACAGATATTATGGAAATACACGGGTTTCTTCCATTATCATCTATTGATGAAAATGATTACGAACAACTTAACCCACAAGGGATGACTGCATTATATGACGCAGCATTCAGTGGAATTGGGGCTACTCTTAAATTGGGAGAATCTCTTTCAGGTCAAGATTTTGATGTAAATGGATGTGTTTATATCATTACAGATGGAGATAACAATGCCGGTGGTTCAGTTGCATCAATGATTAAAGATCAGATTGATAAAGCTCTAACTGGAGAAGAAATTGAATCTTTAACAACTATTCTTATTGGTATCTTTGATCTAAACTCTCCTGATAAACAATACTTCTCTGACAAACTTGAAGCTTTTAAAGATGAAGCAAATTTATCACAATATATTAATGCTGGTGATGCTACAGCATCCAATTTGGCAAAACTAGCTAACTTTATTTCTGAGAGCATTAGCTCTCAGTCACAGGCTTTAGGATCCGGGCAAGCTAGTCAACCGCTCGATTTCTAAAGGTTTTCCACATGAGTACCTCCTAGTTGGGGTGGATGTCAGAGACCCACCCCAACAAACTTTTTAGGAGATAACTTTCAAAACAAAGAAAGGGAAAATACATGGAAAATATATTTATTTGGTTAGGTGTAGTAATTATTTTTAAAGTTTTAACTGTAGGGAGTGACTTTAGCCCCTACTATTACATTAAATATAAAAAAAATATACTCGGTGGTACTTCAGTCGAGAAACATTTAAACAATTTTTAGAAAATGGAGAAAAGAAAAATGACAGAAAAGAAGCATGTAGCACAAAGTTTAATGAACGTTAATATTCACCCGGTCACACTTGATATTATGGATCGAGGAATCGAAGATTTACTTCCAGTAATTTCAGAAGTTCAATCATGGTGGGGGTATGATCTCTTCAAAAGAAAACCAGGTCCAGCTTACTATGATGAAACTGGTAAGCTCCAATTGACAAATTTAGATCTGGTTTGTTTTCTATGGGAATTATCCAAACGAGATGCTATCATCACTATTCCCGAATATAAATCAAGACGAGCATCAAAGATTAGGAAAGACCAGAAATTTATATCAGACAAGAATAGAAATGGAGCAATCACCAGTCTTCAATCTAATAAATTGTTCTTTAGTTTTGGAGTTAAAATTAAGGACATGAATATTATCGGTGAAGATTCAGTTGGAGATTTCAGAACATTTATGTTAACTGATCTTGATGGTTCATGGTATGATGGATGGAAAACAATTCAATTCTCACCATCTTTAAAGGAGAACAGATGGCTTTATGAAAATGAACTTTTCACAGGGAATACTATTTATTTCAAAAACTTTATTGCACCAACCAGATGGACCAGTTTTTTCGGTCATCATTATTTTATTACCAAACTTATGATTGAAAGACTTGAAGAAGAAGCAAAGTTTTGTCGATCAACATATAAAGCTATGTTAAAAGAAGGAATCAAATTTCCAAAAGGAGATGGACCTGCAGTATATGGATATGGTGAAAAAACAAAGGGAGTAAAGAAAATATTTAATGCATTTGAAGTCAAACTTCAACACTCTCCTTTTACGGGTGAGTATAAAGTACCAGAAACAAATCAGAAAAATATGATGGAACTTTATAACAGGCAAAAAATGTATGGAAAAATCCTTGCTGGTCTTCGTTTTATGACAAGGGCTTCTGAATTTTCCCATTATGATAATCCAGAAAATTTTCCAGGTTGGTTAAAGAATATTAAATGGGAAAAAGATTATTCCGAAAAAGGGAAAAGAATAAAATGGGAACGGTTAGTTTTATTTCAACCTGGAGTAGCAGAGATTGGTTGGTCAATTCTTAAAAGAACATATGAAAAATCAACAGAAGTTGCCGCTTAACAATCTTCGAGATGGGTAACATATACATTATCCCATCAAACTTAAAAGGAATAAACATGAAAATACATCTTGATCATTTACTAAAAATAGGAAAAAGTCATAAGGTATGTGAGGATTATATTATTTCAGGTTATGATCCTGTTCCTTATATTATTCTATCAGATGGATGTTCTAGTTCTCCAGATACTGATGTTGGAGCTCGAATCCTGTGTCTTGCAGCTAAACAGTATTTGAAATATAACAGAGATTCAATTCATTCTATAGATGAAGTTAAAATGGGACAGTATATAATACATAAAGCTGATACCCTTATGATACAACTTGGATTAATGAATACTTTTTCATTAGATGCAACTTTGATAATTGCATACTATCACGATGGATTGATAAAAATTATTATGTATGGAGACGGAGCTATAATTTCCACCAGGAGTGAATTCACAAAAATTGAAACAATTGATTACACTAAAAATACTCCATATTATTTGTCATATACATTGGATAGAGAAAGAAACAAAATATATCACGATAATAAAATAATAAAAACAATTGAACAATATTACTCTTGTGGTGATCTTGGAAGTGATTCTTTAGTAGTTGGAACACAAAAATATGATAAAGAATATGTTTCTACTTTTTTAATTAAACCTGATAAAGATAAAACTATTCTAATTTGCTCTGATGGAATTTCAAGTTTTTTGAATAGAGAACAATCGGAATTTTTACATCTTAGAAATTTTATAGATGATTTTATATCTTTTAAAACTTTAAAAGGAGAGTTCCTAAAAAGACGATTGCTCAGTAGAAATGGAGCAATTACTAAACTTGAACAGTCTGGTTATGAACATATAGATGATTTATCTATAGGAGCTTTTGTTATAGAAGGAGAATAATTATGCCATATTATAAATGTAGTAAATGCCACCATGAATGGGAAGATATTATAAAACGAAATTGTGATTGGTGTGGTGCAAAGCCATCAGTTCTTGAAGAAGAAACCCCATTAGAAAAATTTGTAAAAATACTTTTAAAAAATCCAAATAAATTCTTTAAAGAAATAGAGGATAAAAAAGATGTATCACATGAACAATCTAATAAACAAGACTTTGACTAGATTTTAGGTCCTAGTTAGCGCTAGATTCACTGGTAGCGCATTGGAAACGGTATACCGAGTCTCAATGTTTCTTGACCCGTTTAGATCTGCATTTAACTTGAATCCACAATCTAAGCATATAAATTGATCTTGTTTTGGACGTAACGTATTTCTACTTTTACATCTTGAACAGGTTTTAGATGTATATGATGGATTAATAAATTCAACTTTAATACCTAAATCTAAACATTTATACTTCAAAAAGTTTTGAAACATGCTATAAGGAAACGAATTTATTATATAATTAATCATCCTTCCCTTAGATGTTTTTAATTTTCTTGAAGCTGATTTTCTCAGATTTCTTAAATCTTCTAGAACTAGAACCTCTATTCCTTTTAAATAAAGATCTTTAGAAATTTGAGTTGTCAATTTATGAATATAATCTTTACTATAATTAGTAAGATTTCTTTTAGTTTGATTATACTTTTTATGTTCAATTTTTCTATGAGCAAGTTTTTTAAGACTTTCAAAAGAGTTATCTGAAAAAACTATTCTTTTATAGTTAATATCACAACCGATAGTTTTAGACCCACCTTTCGGTTCTGGAAATTCTCTGACTATAGTTATTTTACAATAAAAATAATTATTTTGTTTATAAATTTGAACAAGTTGAATTTTATCACTATGCTTAATTTTCTTTAGAATTCTTTTTCCAAATAGTGGAAAATTCTTTTTACAAAACCTTAACCAATAACTAGTTAATTTATTAGAAAACTTTTTAAAATTAAATCGTTGATAGTCTAAAATTATAGAAGGTCTAACTTGTTTCTTAGGAAGTTTCATACCTTTCTTGATTCTATATGAATAACGAATAAAATTTTGAAGAACTTTAGAATTTAACTCAGGAAAAAATCTTCGACAATGATGATATAATTTCTTTTGATTAAACCACCAGTCAACTGACTTTTGTCCTAATTGAAAAATGAACCAACTTAAGTCTTCAATTATTTCAAATTGATTTTGGAGGTAGGAAATTTTTGTTTTATTACCTGAAATTTTACAGGTATATGACTTAGTAGATTTCATCTAAACCCTCCATATATTTTGATTTATTAATAGTTTGTTCTAAAAATTTTAGAAAATATCTAAAGAAAGGAAATAAAGTGTATCACACACAAGGAAAAAATAAAAAAGTTAAATTTACACAGAACGATTTTGTGGCTAAGGGTGGTGAAGGAAGCATTTATAGAATAGGTAATGTAGTATATAAAATTTATGAAGATCCCTCTAAAATGATTCCTGAGGCCAAAATTAAAGAACTTAATAGGGTAAATGATAATAATATTATTAAACCCATTGATCTTATTCTAAATTCATCAAATAAAATTGTAGGATTTACAATGCAATATGTTAATGGTGAAGCATTATGTAAACTTTTTACAAATGATTTCAGAAACAGAAATAATATATCTGATGATATGATAATGCAACTGGTTGAAAATATAAGAAATTCTACTTATAGAATTCACGATGCTAGTTGTTTAATTGTGGATGGAAATGAGTTTAATTATATGGTTAATGATTCATTTGTTGTTCCATATTTTATTGACATTAATAGTTGGCAAACTCCAAGTTTTCCAGCAACTGCAATCATGCCATCAGTTCGAGACTGGAAATCAAACATATTTTCTACAGTAACAGATTGGTTCTCATTTGCTGTAGTTACGTTCCAATTATTTATAGGAATTCATCCGTATAAAGGGAAACATAAAAAATATAAAAAGAACGATTTTCAAAAAAGAGTTGTAGACTGTGTGTCTGTATTTAATAAAAATGTCAGGATTCCGCCAGCAGCAAGGAGTTTTGATTTAATTCCAACTCATTATAGAGATTGGTATTATGGGTTGTTTGAAGATGGGAAACGGACTGAGCCTCCAATGACAGCTGGTGTACGAGGTCCTGTCACCACCAGGCATATTATTATCAACAGTACAGATAATTTTGAGATCAAAGAAATTCGTAAGTTTGATTCTGAAATTATTTATTATAGTGTAACTCATGGAATGGAAGTTATTAAAACTAAAAATTCTTTATATATTAATGGGAAGAAATATACAGTTGCTCCAAACGTTGAGGTATTATTTACAACTCAAAATTTGAATCCTATATTTGTTAAAATTGAAGATATGGAAATGAAGTATTTTTCTCCAGACTCTATCAAAATTAATAATTCCCAGCTAACATGTTCTGACAAAATGATTTATAAGAATTCATTATTTATAAAGAATGAAGGAAAATTAATCGAAATATCCCTAAAGGAAATAAATAATCAAATATTTCCTACAGTAAAACATACATGGGGAATATTACCAAACGCTAGTGAAATGTTCAGCGGTTGTGTTTCTCAAAGTGTTTTTGGTCGACATTTCTTTGTTATTATAGAACCAAATCAATCAGGAAATTCTAAATCATATGTTATTAAAATTGATGAATTAGAAGGATACCGAGTTGTTGATGCTAAATACGAATCTAACATTTTGATTGTTATAGCTTATAAAGATAGTCAATATGATAGATTCATTATTAAACTTGATTTAGAAAATAATAAACATACTTCTCGAAAAGAAGAGGGTGTTGATTTCATGACTGCTAATTTTATAGTTCTTGATAATGGGATTGTTATAAATATAAATGATCAAGATTCAGTTCAAATATTTTCTAATCAATACGGAAAAGATGCAGTTAAAGAAATTAAAGATCCCGCTATAGATTCATCAATGAAATTAGTTAAAGATGGAACACAAGCTAAATTTTTTAAAGGAAATAAATTATTTACAATAAAAACAAAAAATAAAAAATGAAAGGAAGGAGGAAATTATGCAAGCTGAATTGAAACATATTGATTTCGATTCATTGGTCAACCCAATGGTTAAGTTTATCAGAAGCAACCCCACTCGGAGAATGGTAAAGGATCCTGATACAGGAAATATTATCACTGACGATAAGGGAAAAATTATTTATAGAAAGAAAGGTGGAAAAAAGATCGGCGTTCTTGTTGCTGGTATTCATCCACATAAAGACTATAAGATCATAGTTGGATTTTCCATGTGTTGTAAGAAAGATAAATACAACTGGATTACAACTGGTGGAGGACAAACAAAAGTGGATGGTTTTGGTAAAAAAGTTGCCACCAAACGTGCTATGAAATGGGAAGATTATGATAAAATCTGGATTGGAAAACTTCCAGATGAGTTAGAGAAGGATCCAGAAGGATTGGTTTTAATTCCTGATTCAATTTCCATCGAACTTGGAAATTTTCTTACCAGATGTGCTGCTTATTACAAAGATAAAGAAGCACCTGAATGGGTTACCTCAATGACCGTAGCTTATGCACTTGAAAAGAGTTAAAAGATTTGATTGTGGAAGGTTACATGGGTGGGTATATTATGTACCCACCTAAAAACATTCATATAAGAAAGGAAAACATAAAATGATACAATTTTTAAATGATATTGAGAAAGCAGACCAAGGTGCAAAACTATCAAGAGGAAATGATTTCCTTGAAAATCTACAAATAATGGAAATAAATAGTATAACAAGACAAATATATGAAGATGATATTGATGATATAATTAAAATGGTCCAACAATTTGAACTTCAACATATTGTAGCAAAACAATGTGGAGATCTTGATCCCTCTGTTAATGGGGATTTTATGTTGGATTGAATATGGAAATAGAATCAATATTCGATCTCAGAGAAAGAATATGTAAAGGATACAATAGTGCTAATAATTATAATGAATGTACTGTATGTATAAATCCTATTAATAATTATGGGGAAACATGCCCATGCATAAATTGTTTAATTAAAATGATGTGCAATAAATCATGTTTAGAATTTAGGGATTATTGCAGACACTAAAAAGGAGAAATTTTATGAATACAAAAGTACTACCAATGCTTTACGGAGTGAGTCGTACAAGTAAAGTAAAACAATGGCAAGCAAGAGTTGAGGAACAGGATGATAGAACAGCTATGATTATAGTTGAATCAGGATACGTCGGTGGAAAGATTCGAGAAAGTCCCAAGTTAATTAAGAAGGGAAAAAATATTGGGAAATCAAATGAAACAACTCCGTATGAACAAGCTGTATCAGAGATTGAATCTAAATGGACTGCCAAACGATATGAAAATTATGAACTTGAACTATTGGATCCTAATAATTATATACCAAGACTTATGCTTCCACAATTGGCCAAGGGGCCTGGAGCCGGCAAGATTGTATATCCAGCATATATTGAACCTAAATTAAATGGAGTTTGTAATATAGCTGAACCTCCAATGGTTCCTCCGTATTTTTCTTCATCCCCAGATTTAATTCAACATCATACGAAAGGTGGGCATTTCTTTAATACTCTTGCTCATCTCGATAAATGGATACATAAACTTAATGCTCCAGCTTCACTACATGGAGAGTTATATGTTCATGGATGGAGTCTTCAAAAAATTGGATCATATACCAAGAAAATAAAATCAGATCAACATCTGTTAGAATATTGGTTGTATGATATTGCTTGGTTGAATATCCCATTTGATACAAGAATAGAATGGTTAGAGGAAACAATCAGTTTAATAACAAAAAACTTTCCGGAGTGCCCTCTTAAATTTACCCCAACAGAGATAGTCAATAACTACGCTGAAGCAAAAGTTTATCATGACAAATGTGTAGCAGATGGTTTTGAAGGAGCTATGTTAAAAAATAAAAATGGTATGTACATGTTTCAGTATAGATCTAATGAAATTGAAAAAGTTAAAGATTATAAAACAGAGGAATTTGAAATCGTTGGAGGAAAAGAAGGAAACGGAACTGATGAAGGTTGTATTGTATATAGATGTATAACCGAAGGTGGTCTTGAATTTGATGCTCGACCAAGAGGCACAGTTGCAGATCGCCGAGAGATGTTTTCCAACCTTTCAAATGATGTTGGTAAAATGTTAACCGTAAGATTTGCTGAATTTTCAGATGAGGGAGTTCCTCTTCAGCCAGTCGGAGTTCCGGAAGCAGAAGTAGTAAGAGATTATGAATAATAAATGTCCTTGTGTAGATTGTATATGCAAACCAATATGTAGTGGAAAAGAGTTTGGTGATTTTATAATTGATTGTCAATTAATTGCTGATTATTATTACTTCTCAACATCTGAAGATTTTGAAGCCCGTCAGAAAACTATAGTTGAAATTGTTAACCCGCCATGGAAATAAGATAAGGGGGATTTATGTATCTTATTATTAAAATAGCATTAACATTTTTTGTCTTAGGATTTATGATAATGGGAGTAGCCGGAATTGCTTTTTGTATTCATTTTATCCAGAAATTAGATCCGACATTAAGAGATATATTGTATATTAGTATTGGTGTAATAACTCTTGTTACTGTTCTTATGAATATGTCATATAAAGGTCTTCCTTTTATAGTAATATATGGTATAGGATTTATATTTATTGGATTTTGTAGCATACCTCTAAATATATTCATGGAAGACTACTTGTATAAAAAATAAATAAGGAGAATTACAAATGGAAAAATTTATAAATTTTATAGATATTTTAGCATGGGTAATGGCAATTATATCTACAGGGTTTGTTGCTGCAAGAATAATTGTTTCTTGTTCTTATAGTAAGATAGAAAAGTTACGAGATAAAATGAATGGAATACGTGCATCTTTCCCAATATATCGAGAGGGAATTATTGCTATAATATGTTGGTCATGGATAATCACTGGGTGGTTATTATGAAAACAAATGTTATAGTAACTGGAGATGTTCATGGATATTTTGGGGCATTGAATGAGATTATTAATAAAAAGAAAAAACATGGTTTAGAATTAATTATCTGCTGTGGAGATTTTGGTTTCTTTCCCCAAGGATCAGAACAAACTATAAAAGGGATCAAACATCAAGGAGTTAAAATTATTTTTTGTGATGGAAATCATGAAAATCATCATGCTTTAAGAGATAGAAAATCTGATGAAATTGCTCCAAATGTTTTCTATATGCCCAGAGGATCTACTTATAAGTTAGATGATGGAAGAAATATCTTATTTATGGGCGGAGCAAATTCTATAGACAAACAATGGAGAACTCCAGGATATGATTGGTTTCCAGAAGAAATTATTAGTCAAAGAGATATGGAGAATCTACCAGACGAAAAGGTTGATATATTTATTACTCATACTTGTCCGACTGAATTACTATGTGATATGATAAAATTTGATTATAGAAAAAGAGATGACCCATCAAATTACTATTTATCAGAATTATGGAAAATTTATAAACCGAGTTTACATTATTTTGGTCATTGGCATACACACGCAACAGGTATGTTAATGGAGACCAGGTGGTATGCTTTAAATATGTCAGGAGAGACTAACTTTTGGAGATGGTTAGACTAAAGATTAAGGAGATTTATATTATATGAAATTATGTGATTATGGTTGTGGGCAAGAAGCTAAATATCAATTTAAAAATGGTAAATGGTGTTGTAGTAAAAGACATAATTCTTGTCCTGAAATAAGAAGAAAACAGTCTGAAAAAATTCAAAATCGAACAGAGGGAGAAAAGGAAAAAATAAGTAAAAAATTTAGAGGTAAAAATAATCCTTTTTATGGTAAAATATGTTACTGGGCTGGGAAAGTGGGTCCTAAAAAAGGAATGAAAGATTCAGAAGAAACAAAGAAGAAAAAAAGTAAAACAATGAAAATAACACAAAAAGGAGAAGGAAATAATAACTGGAAGGGAGGGTATAGTAAAGAACATATTCCGCGATACGATTGTTTTGAAAAAGAATTATGTTTAATAGAAGAAATAAGAAGAAATAAAAATGATAAAAATATCCTGGAAGTTAAATGTGCTTATTGTGGGAATTGGTGTATTCCCAAAGATTTAGAAGTATATGAAAGGATAAGATCGGTTAAACATTTAGGAGACACAAGACTTTATTGTTCAGATAAATGTAAACAAGAATGTCCTATTTATGGACAATATAAATACCCAAAAGATCATAAACCAGCAACATCCAGAGAAGTTCAACCTGAACTTAGACAAATGAGATTTAAAATTGATAATCACACTTGTCAAAAATGTGGCAAACACCAGGATGAACTAGATGTTGCTTTACATTGTCACCATTTAGAAGGTATTAGATGGGAACCTCTTGAAAGTGCAGATCTTGATAAAGTTATTACTTTATGTAAAAATTGTCATTTGAAAGTTCATAAAATAGAAGGGTGTGGATATTATGATATGAGATGTCCAGACTAAATAAAGAAAAGGAGAATTAGTTGTAGATGGCTGAACTGAAAGTTGAAGTTTGTAAGATTGACGCTATTAAAGACCATCCAAATGCAGATAAATTAGAACTTGCATACATCGGAGGAGAAAATGGATGGCAATCATGTGTACAAATTGGAATACATAAAGTTGGTGATAAAGTAGTTTATATTCCAGTTGATTCAATTCTTCCCATGGATGTTGAAAAAATTCTATTTGGTGAAGATTCTAAAATAACTCTAAAAAAATCACGTGTTCGTTCTATTAAAATCAGGGGAGCTATGTCGCAAGGGATGTTTGTTTCATTAGAAAATTTAGGACTAGCTCCCAATACAAAAGTAGGAACTGATGTAGCAAAAAAATTAGGAATAGAGAAATATACACCTCCTGCAAAAGGGCAACCTTCTCAAATGCAAGCACAAAAACATCGTCATAAAAATCCTAACTTTAGAAAATATACTGAAATTAATCATTTTAAATATTATTCAAATGCTTTAGATGATTTGGAAATAGTAGTGTCTGAAAAAGTTCACGGAACAAATTTTAGATCTGGATATGTTAAGTTTAATGCTTATAATCTATGGAATAAATTTCTCCATATGATTGGTAAACGATGGAATAAATGGCAATATGAATTTGCATATGGAAGTCATAATGTTCAATTGACCAATAAGGGAAAGAAAAACAAAACTTTCTATGGAAAAAATGTCTATTATAAGATAGCTGAACAATATGATTTAAAAAATATATTAAATGATGGTGAAGTAATTTATGCTGAAATTTATGGATCTGGAATTCAAAAAGGTTATGTATATGGTTGTAAAGATAATGAACATAAAATGGTTGTAGTAGATGTTATGATTGATGATAAATACCTTGATCATAGAGATGCAGAAGAATTTTGTATGCGCAGAGGAGTGCCATATATGAAAATTCTATATGTTGGTAAGTATGATTATAAAATTATAGATAAATTAGCAAATTCTGATCATTCCTTTTTAGATCCAAAAACAAAACCGATAGAAGGAGTAGTTGTAAAACCTGTTATCGAAACCAAAGGGTATATGGGTAGAATGATATTCAAATGGATAGGTGATAAGTATTGGTTAAATAAAGGAAATACTGATTGGAAATAAAAGGAGAATAGATAATATGGAAGCAAGTGAAATTATAGTAGATAAAAAAATAAATCTATTATTAAATACAGAAGAAGCCATTTGGCTTAAAGGTATATTACAAAATCCTTTACATACCACTTATGCAAATGAAAGTGAAACAGATAAAGAAATGCGAGAATTATTTTGGAACGCTCTTGATATGCATTTTCCGAACACATAAAATAGAAGGAGACTGATATGAGATTAAGAATCTATAACGATCTTAATAAACCGGAAGAACAGTTTATTAAAATGATGGAAATTAATGGTAAAATTACTTTGCTAGCTGTGAATGAAGACGGGGAAGCAATAGAAAGAGGTAAAATTTTAGAGTTATCAGATGATGGTATATATTTATATCCTAATGTAAATCTAATAACAGGTATTAAATTAGATTTTGTTGGAAAATGTAAAGTGGTAGAAAACCAATTCTAAATAAAACAAAAGGAGAATAGAATGAGTAAATTAAAAATTACAGGTATAGTTATTGGAGTTTTATTAATTCCTATATTCATTGGAATATATAGTTTAGGGATGTTTAAGTTTTTTGCTCCACTACAAAAAGATATTCAACGTGAGGTATTTGAAAATACTAAATCATATTTACATGCTGTTCAACAAGACTTAGGCAAATATTACCATGAATATCAAAATACTGACGAAGATGGAAAAGCTGTTATTGCAGCAACAATCAGAATGCGTTTTGCTGAAGTGGATGCTGGAAAACTGCAATCAAATAGAATAAAACAATTTTTAATACAAACAAGGGGGTACTAATAAAATGAGAAAAATATTTACACTAATTATTATCGGAATGATTATGTTTATGTTACTTGGGTGTAAAGAGTCAGCGGATGAAAAACAAGCCAAACAAACTGCCAATATGATGACGGAAATCAACAATCAAGTGGGAATGCCGAACATTGTTAACTTTCAACAAAAGAAGTTGATGAAGATGATATTTGAATTATGTGATAAAGAAAATTTAATTACATATGCTTATATCAAAAGCGATTATCATGGTAAGTTAATCTTTATTGGTAAATGTATTGGTTTTGGGATTCCATTTTCTGCTCAATATACAAACCCAGAAAGAGTTGCAAGATATTATGGCACTGGTATGTCTTTACCACAACCAGATCCCAATGGGTTATTTATGCCAACATCATCTTCAGCTACATGGTTGATGATGATAGATCCAAAAACAAACGAACCACGGCCAGTTTATATTGAACCTGAGATTGTGGTTTCACCATTTCCGTTGACTTAAAAATAATCTAATTGTGGAGTGAAACTGATATAAATCATTAGTAATTTCATAATTATTTTTAAAAGGAGAATAAAATGAAGAAACAGAAGTATTTTGTGTTTGGTATTTTGATAGGTGTTCTTCTTATAATAACCCTATTAATTCAAACAGCAGATGCAAAAGATTATCAATTCATACCAGCAAACACTGCTCATATAATGAATACTGTTAAAGAACTTAAATACAATTCTAATTTATGTATAGATATTTTTGGTTATGCTGAAGTTCTTAACAAAGATAACGATACTAAATTAATAGAGGAAGTTCTAAAAGTTCGAGAATGTTATTTAAATGCTGGTATAGAAGATATTAGAATTACAATCGGGCTTGGTAATAAAGGCGGATTGACAGAAGAAAAGTTCAAATTTAAAAAAGATGGAGTATATATCAAATTATGCTACAAATAAATGGTATATCACAATATATAAATAAAAAATTTAAAAGAGATCTTTCATATATTCAAACTGGTTTAAAGGAAGATGAAGAATTTGCTAAGGATGTATATCGTGCATTATGTAATATGAGATGGAGAATGAAATGGACTCCTTTTAAATATTCATGTTCATGGAGGTATGCTGGAGGACTGATTGCTCAATTAAGAGAACAAGGTGAAAGCTATATAGATTTTTATTGCTCTGGTAATGAAGGAATCGTTAAACCAAACGTGAAAGAAATATTTTATAATCTTGGGTGGATTCCAAGTCCATGGCCTAATTAGTAAAACTAATATAAATAGGATGGGGTTTTAACACCTCATCTTATTTTTTTGTTCCATTTATATAATCGTCTTCTATATATATTAATAATTGATATGAAAGTAAGGACATTTATTCACCAGTTAGATGAGGCAGGAACCATAATTCTAATGCAAGAAGAATATGGTTATCGTGAGCATATCATTCTGTGTGAAAGTTCTCCAAACGAAATTAGAAATATGTGGAAATGTCTCCTTTATAGAGGAGGTAGTATAGAAATTTCTAGTTTGTTTGAAGGTTTGGAAGGAAAATTTCTAGTTGATGATAGTCAACTTCCTCTAAAAACTTTCGATAGAATATGGAACAAGGTATTTTATAAGCATAAAGATAAAATATTAAGAGGTCATGTATTTTGGTGCGATGATACTCATCTTGATAGTATTAAAATCCGTTATGAGGAAAAATACTAAACATATTATGCAAACGAGAACACATTGCAACAGATGTGGCTCACCTCTAAGTTTTGTACTTGAAACTTATAGTAATAAGACTTTGCCAGATTCGATTTGGATCACATGGGAATGTTCTTGTTATATTAAAGATTCAGAATTGTACAAAGCTGGGCATCGTTTTGAAAGAAATATGCTTGCTGCTAAATGTAGCAAGCATATCAATTACCTCGCCAAACGAGGTAAAGATGCCTTAGAGGAGCTTCAACTTGAAGATGATCTTTATGATTTTCTCAATGTGAAGCACTGCTATAGCTGAATCGGAGATGGGTTACTGGTAAGTTTTCCCATAATGTCGAAATAAAACCAGTCGGGGTACAGGGAAAGAATTATCCCCGTGAGAGGTAGGACCAAAAAAATTCCTATGGTAGGTAAGTATTTTAACCTGGAGGTCACTATGACTCCTTTTTTTATTTATTTTTTTTGTTCTATTTATATAATCATTTACTATATATATTAATAATTGATATAAGTATTGGCGACTACTTTGTAACGTAAATTAGCGTTTTAAGGAACGCGCCGATTGCTTACTCCTGCATGTACGTTGTCGCCATTAGCAGTCAGAAGTAAACACCACGCCCGGTGGATTGCTCTTACGGTGCAAGGAGTTTGCATTCGGTAACTTTATAGAAAGGAAAATAAAATGGATTTAACTACATTTATCGTTTTATTAGTAATTGGAATTTTGGGTGGGGTTTCCAGTATTGTCAATGATTATTTTAAGGATTAAAATTATAGGAGGAATATTATGGAATTTTTAGGAATTGCTTTAATAATCATTACGGTTATGATTTCCGTTCATGTTGTATATGAACATGGAAAAAAGGCAGGAATGTCAGATGGTCGTCGAGAGATTTTACAAGAAAATCTTCACCGAGCTGAAGCTGAGAAGATCAATTTTGACAAAGACTTCAAAGAAAATATGGCAAAAATAGGTGTTTATACATAATAAAAATGAGTGGGGATTTATCTTATACCCTGCTCATTTTTTATAAGAATTAGAATAGGAGAAAATAAAATGAGTTTAAAAAAATTTTCAACAAAAGATTTAAAGTATGAATTAAAACGAAGAGAGAATCTCGGAGATAAACCACAGCAATTAGATATTCCTAAACTAAGTAATTTAAAAGATATTCTATCAGAATATATAGATGATATATTTAATAATAAATATAATCCAGATTCTGATGATGTAAATTATATATTTGAAGAAGCCATGAAAGCTTTTTATGGAAATGATATATTTGAATGGATAGGAAATAATACATAAGGGAGAATTAACATGAAATACATATGGTCAGAACAAGATATAAAATGTGGAATGTTTGTATGTCGTACACCAATTAATGATAGTAAATTTGAACCATCTGGTTGGAATGCAAAATGGATGCATAAAATAGGATTTATTGGTGGAGCAAGTAAAGGTTCTGTTTTAATTTGTATGGCAGATGGTATGGTTGGAAGAAAAAGAACTCCAAAGGAAATAGCAGATTATTTAACGGAGAATGATATGATGACAATGCCTCATAAATGGGTAATAGAAATGTTTGAATACATGCGAGATTGGTATATATGAAAGGAGATGTAGTGGAATCAAATTATAACTATATAATAAAAACAGAAATTAAAATTGAAAGTCGTAAATCATATATTAAACACCTCAGAGCAATGATATTATATATGGAAGAAGAGGTTACAGATGAAGGTTTCCATTTAATGGCACTTGGTTTAAAAACTTTTCCGGGTGTGGAAACTTTTAAAGTAGTGGGGGTTGAGGAGATATAAAAATGAAAAAATGGATTTTACTATTTTTTATTTTATTTATTACCGCATGTTGTCAACCAGAAGGAAATTATAAAGAATGTGTAGAAAATGGCGGGTCTCTTTGTATTGATTTTTATCCAAAATGTAAATGTGATAGTGAGAAGTGAAGGAGAAAATAAATGGGATATTTTAACGATAAGCATATTAAATATTTTTGCCAAGATAAAACAATAGCAAAAATTATTCCAAATAAAAAATTTCCAACTGAAATAGCAAAAATTGTGTTTACAGATGGTACATATCTAGAATTATTTGCAGTAGAAAAGAAAAATTGTTTTTCTCATGAAGCACAAATTATATGTACGCCTAAAGATAAAAATAATAAAGTAATTCAATCAATTACTATTGAAAAGGAGAAAGAATTATGAAAAAGTTATTTGTAGTGTGGTTGATGGTCATGGTAATGGTAGTTGGGATGGTTGGGTGTGTAGCAACACAACCAATTGAAACAAAAATTGAAAGAGTTGTACAAATGCAAGATTATGAAAAAGATTATATTTATGATTCTGTTCGGATGTGGATAGCAGAAAATTTTAAGTCAGCTAAAAAAGTGATTGAATACGAGGATAAAGAAACAGACACAATTATTGGTAATGGTTCTGTGGCATATCCAAGAAAATCTTCTCGTGTAACTAATATTACTTTTACAATGCGTGTTGATGTGAAAAATAATAAATTTCGTATTACCTTTATGAATTTAGGACTTTATTCTCCACCCTATTATAATGCATGGATAGGTAGTCAACCTGCTTATGAACGTTCTTTGACCAATCAAGCACAATTTGATGTTGTTAAACCAAAACTTCTTGCTTTTGGTGATGAAATTAAATTATATGTAGAACAGAATAGCAAGAAGAAAGACTGGTAAGATAAAGGATTAAATAAATTTAAGCAGGGGTGACCTCGATAGTAGTTAAGAGGTTGCCCTTGTTTTTTTGAGGAGAGGAGGGAATAAATGGATTTAACATTTATAGCTATAATTATAGGAATGATAGTCGAATTATTTTTTATAAAATTATTTTCAATACTTATTACAGCTTTAATATCTATGTATTGTAGTCTTGTTGTATTACATTATAAAGATTTTGATCAACTAAAGAATAAGGTATTTAAAGTACTTTCTAACTTAAAGGATATGGATCATACTTATGATGAAGTTTGGTTACGAAGAGATTTAATATTTGAAGTTAGTTTGGATTTACAAGTATTAAATCATAGTTATGCAGAAATATGTATTAGAGAAATTGGTAATAAGCTTTTAAAGTACACAGAAAAAAATAAAGAAACCCCCACCGAATTTACAAAAATGTGTTTAAGAGCACTTAGAGAAAAATGTCCAAAAATTAATATTCCCAATCCTGATTATATTTATATTCCTGATAAAATTCTAGAAAATGCTTTAAAAGATGTAAAAAAATTAAAACCAAATTGGTGTGTTATTTTTAAACCTTTTTAATCTAGAACGTATGGACTATAAAATCTTTTTATATATCAACAACTTATATAGACGTTTACTAAATTTTATAGAACAAACAATTAAATAAAAAGGAGAAGAACATGAAAGAATTGAAAGATCATATTAAAAAATGTAAGGATTTATACAACGAAAACAAAGATTGGATTGAAGCGACAACATTTGAGTCTCCAGGAGATAAAGAAACCCTTTATCAATTCGTTAGTGAATATAAGAGACTAAAAGGAAGACACCCAACAGATAAATGTATGGAAAATTTGAATATGTTTTTTAAATTGACTTTCATTGCTTTTGGTCATGGAAGTATGGAAAAGTATGAAGGATCTAAAACATTTTGGAATAGTCGTCAAGAATCATTTGATTGTTTTGTTGGATATTTAGGAAGTCTTGTTGAAGCAAATAGATATTTTGAATCTGTGAATAATATAAAAGGTTATTCATAATGAATGATAAAGTTAAATGTTTAGAATGTGGGAGAGAGTTTGGGCTTATAACGAGTCAACATTTAAAGATTTGTTGTAGCCTAACTCTAAAAGAGTATAAAGAAAAATATCCGGGTGTTGAAACTATTTCAGAAAAAATTAAGTCAATAAGAAAACAAAATTGCAAAAATATGATTGGTCAAACTAAAACAGTTAAGTGTAATAAATGTGGTAAAAATATGGAAACTGCAGTGGTCAATCATTGGGAATTTATATGTGATATATGTAGGGAACCAGAAACTTATGAAGGAAAAATTTATATTAAAGATAAAGATTTGGTTGTATGTCAGATTTGTTGGGTTGGATTAGAGCAAATAACATGGATGCATACTAAATTACATGGAATAACTTTAAAGGAATATCAAGAAAAATTTCCTAGTTCTTTAATTACAAATAAAAAAATACGAGAACAAAGAAGAGAAAGAAATATTGGAAATAAAAATCCATCCAAAAGAAAAGATGTTAGAGAAAAAATGAAAATTGCTCAAACTTTTACTGCCGATAGATATAGTAAAAAATATCCCTGGATTTTTCCAGAGATTGAAAAGATAAAAAATAATCTTGAAGTAATTGAAGTTCAATGTAAATTATGTAAAAAATGGTTTGAACCTACTAAAATACAATTACAAGAAAGGATAAGAGCTCTTTGTTATGGGTCAGAAGGGCAGTATATGTATTGTTCTGATGAATGTAAAGGGAATTGTCCCTTATATAGATTAAACCCAACTCAATTTTTAGCAAAAGGAACTGATCTTCCATATACAGCTTCAGAATATCAAGTTTGGAGAAATGAAGTTTTAAGAAGACAAAAAATTATATATGAAAAAAATTGTTGTGAAAAGTGTGAGTCTGAAGAAGATTTACATGTTCATCATGAAAGACCTCAAAAAACTCATCCTCATATGGCACTCGATCCAGATAATGGGATTGTTCTATGTAAAAAATGTCACTATAAATATTTTCATACGGGTGAATGTTCAACAGGAAATTTAGCAAATAAAGATATGTGCTAACGAAAAATACTCAGCCATCCATATAAATAAATGACTGAGTCTTTTTTTTCGTCGTTTTTATTACTTCAATTTAACTAACAACTTATGCACCAATTGTCAAACTGGCTATGCCCTGACTCCTAACTAATGCTGTAGCGTATCTGCTCAGGATAGTTAGACTTGGTGTATAGCCTAACGGATAAGGATGCAATACCGCTGGTACATATGGAGAATAGAAATAAACAGCTTTCAGTTCTTCCATTGGTTTGAAGACCATTAACATAGTACCTTGTGGAACAACAGCACTAGTTAGTACTCTCCATTTTCCACCAGAAACTGTCGCTGATCTGTAACCTAAGTCACCATCAACTGAAGATGTTCCAACATAATTAAATGTTTGTAGATCTTCCAGAATAGCAACATCAAGTGGATTCGCCAGGATGGTGTTTCCAGCATCAATGTTAGTATCTGTATAAATTGTACCAGACAATTCATTCAGTGGAGTGATGATATTTTCATGCCAATACTTAGCTCCCCAAGTATATGCCCCAGGTGGAGTTCTATTAAATGTCTTTGTATGACCAGCACCATTTAATCTTGTATTAGCTGTAATCAGAGCATTTATAATCTCTCTGTCAATATCCAGAGCAACTTGCTGACCCAGAATATTTACGATTTCCGCTTGGATTGAAACATCAAACAGAGCTCTCATGTCTTGCTCCATATTAACAGTCCAATTAGCAGAGATTTGACGATCTTTAGCATACAGACGAACTTTGTCTACACTTAAAGTAACAGAAGGATTAATTCTGTTTTCTTCCAGAGAAGTGGTCACTTGATATCTTACATAAACTGCAACACCTGTAGTATTAGAAATTGCAAGAGTACCATTTAAATAATCGACCATACCTGAAACTACGTCTGAATTTACACCGATTGTTATACTTGAACTAAAATGTCCTTCAACAGCTGGAACGATTGAAACTTCTGTCCATGCTGTACCATCTGTAGAAACAGCTGTGATTTCAAAATCTCTTTCTAAATGAGCTTGAGTTTTTGTTAACCCAGCAACATTTAAAATATCATATGCACTTTGTGGAACACCAACTGTAGCAGTAACTGGAGTACCAATTCCAGCACCCTGAGAAATATCAGGTGTCATAGTAGGTGCATCATATTTTGTTCCACTGTTTGATGGTGAAAACTGAGCTTTAATAAAAGCTTTTACACATTCAGGTTTATCCATTGGTGCAACTGTAACTGCTTCCTTAGCAACCAGTTTAGGATAGAACACTCTCAAAATAGGTAGTGTTAAACTTTCATAAGGATTAATCTGAAACATTGAATTTTCTAAAAGATTAATTCTTGTGTTTTCTGCCAGTTGTGTAAATACTTTACGATCTTTCTTATCCTCGATTGATTCTGCTAACCCTGTTACATAAGCATTAAAAGCAGCGTCGTCAACAAGTACTGCTTTCATATTGCCAGGCTTTGAAGGATCTATCCCAGATAATTTCTTAGTAGTCCGATAGACTTCTGTTAGTAATTCTTTCATTAATTTGTTACCTCCGTAATTATGTATTTAAATTTAAGAATTTATTCCTATTTTAATTATGTTCTAAACTATTTGGGATGTTAGTTTTATGCCTATCAGAGGGGTAGGATTAGTTTGTTTCTCAAATTTTCTGGAACCAAACTGGTTTGATTTATCTAGAAAATCTTTTTCCTATAATTTTGAGGGTATTTGATAAATGATAATCAAGCTTTTCTTCTGAAAGATTATTAATAATTTTTAACAAGATTGTCATTTCATGTTTTAAATTTCCATCATATATTAGTCCAGAAGATACTAACTTATTAATCCTATCTAATAATTTAGATTCTTTTTGTTTTTTCTTATAATCTTTAATACCTTGTTCAAGCTGTCTCTTTGATTCTAAAACTCCTACTTTTTTATTATCTAATATTTTCTCTAATTTATTAACTTGTTCAACTTTTGTATTAAAAACTTCATCAAATAAAGGATAAATATTTCTTATAATGTTATCAGCTAAAACAATTTTTGATTGATTAATATTTTCTTCATGAACATCGGGTATTTTAGTTTCAATTATATTCATAGTTCACTCCCTAAAGTTTCTAATATTTGTTCTCTTAATTTTAAATTAGAATTCGCTATTAATTCAAATTTTGTTTCTAAATCTTTTTTCAGTTTTTGACCCTGATTATATAAATGATCTCTCTTTTTAATTTTTTTGTTTAAATTTTCAATTACATACTCCACAGACTCAAGTTTATCTTTTAATGGAAAACCTGGATCTATTTTACAAATAGCAAATATTCTTTCAAGAACTTGTGGTAACATCTCTTTACTTGTTTGCTTCTTTTCTAAAATTTCAATTTTCATTTTGTTTCCTTTCTATTAAATCCACCTATCGAAGAAATTAAACACTTTAGTTTCAATTAGTTTATCAAAATAATCTGGCATAAAGCACCGACCATTTACACAAATTACACCACTATCAGATTCAAATAATATACTTTGCTCAAATCTCATTTCATTAAAATCAACAACTGCGCTTCTATGTGATGGCATAGACACAGCATCAAATGCTATAATTGTTAATGGAGATTTGACAATATTATGATCTTCTAATCTTTCTAATTCTGCTAAGCCTCTCATACTGAATCCAACACCTGTCTTATCTTGCAATAATGAAAATAAAGTTTGTCCACTATTACTACTTAACGTTTCCATTTCTCCTATCAGAACATTCTTTTTAAATTCATAATCTCTTATAATATGAGAAGCATTATTTAATGAAACTGTTGTTTGTCTTATACCATCAATCTGATCATTACCAGTTGGTAAAGGATGGTCAAGCTCTGAATAAAATGCTCTTCTTTTCATCCTTGGATCACAATGTCCCATACCTTCACCCAAAACTGAACTTGGATATAATCTTCCATTTTGATTTATTTCATCTGTTGTTTGAATAGGACATCTAAATATCGCTCTGGTTGGTGTTTCTTTAATAATTTTAGCTTCTGAATAAACGCCCTGCTCTATAATTAATTTTGAACTCATTATTTAATCCTCGTTATAATTTACTTTTTTGTTTTTGTATCTTTTGATTTATTGAATTTATTTTACCCTTAATTTTGTTAGAACATTTGGTTGGATTTTTATCTTTCTTACATAACCCACTATCTGTTTTTAATTTTTTAATTTGTTCTGCATATGCTTTCATTTTATATTGTACCATACAGCGTGATTTATCCACTTTACCTTTACATGCTCTAGCAGCTTTTGTCATATACTGTTTATATAAAACAATACTTGCTCCAATTATAGCAGCAACTAATATAGTATGAGGAATAAAGCTTTTAGCAACCATTTTTGCTGCATCTGGACCCGCAAGTTTATATGCTGCTTTTATTGCTACAATAGGATTCATTGAATTTGTTTGTTGTGAAAGTTTCATCATATTATCACCACTATCCAACCAACCTTCATTTATTTTAACTTTATCTAGTGATATCATTTCTCCATAAAGAAGTAAATGAGCTGCTTGTTTATTATCACATTCTTTTAAAAATTTTAGAAAAGTTATCTTATTAGTATTAGATAAGTTTTCTTGTAAGTTAACATACTCTGCACACAATATTTTTAACATTATTTAATCCTCGTTATTTTTAAAACTTTATTTTTTTCATCTTAATTTTTTCTTTAGCAATCTTTAATTTTAACTTAGCAACACATTTTTCAGGTTGTTTAGTTTTACTACATGCTCCCTGTGCTTTTGTTAAAGACATTATTTTTTGTTTCATAGCTTCTAATTTTGCCTTTCTCATACACTGTTGTTTTTCTGGACCTTTTTTACCTTTACATGCTTTGGCAGCTTTTGAAAGATAATTTTTATAAACTTTAACAGCAAGTGTAGCAGCTAAAGCAGCTGCAGCAATTCCGCCAGCAAACATTGCTCCCTGTGTTTGTCCTGCATACACTCCTTTTTTAAAAGTCTGTGATTTATCTATCCAGTCTGCATAGTTTTCGCGAATCATTTCTTCACTTAACATTTTACCAGTTATTAATAAATGAGAAACCTGATTATCTGTTGCTTCTTTAATAAAATTGAAAAAAGTAATCTTATCTTTACTAGAAAGATTTTCTTGAAAATAAACATAATATCCTGCAAATAATTTTATATCACTCATTTTTAACCCTCATTATTTTTATTATTTTTGAAATAGTTTCTAACTTTTTTATACGAAATATCAAGAAATTTGTAAAATATAATTATAATATCATCCAGTCTATCTTTATAAATATCGAAGTTAGATGATAGTGTTTTGAATAAATCAATTGTTTTTGAAATTAAATTTCTCAATTCCATCATTTCTTCATCAGTAACATCTTGTAACATATTCTCTAATGCTGTTAATCTTGTATATATTTTTTTAAGTTCATATACTCTTCCAATTTGACCTGGAGTTAATGGCTCTTCTTTTTCTTCACCTGGCATTCCGCCCATTTCATCACCCATACCTGCATCCATACCAGGTTCAGTACCCATATCACCCATTGCAGCTGGATCTTCCATAGCGGCTTCTTCACCACCAGCTTCTGGTTCAACAGGTTCAGTTTCTGGAACTTCTGCTGGCATTTCTTCTTCCTCTTTTTCTTGTTCTTTTATTTCTTCAGTTTCACCAAATGGTCTATGTGTAGTATATTCATCATCAGGAACAAAAGGAACATCAACTGGGTCAACGTCATCTCGGGGTGTTCGATCTTTAAGAGTTATGTTCCGAGTTGTTAGACTTTGAGTTGTAATTACTTCATTTTGCATAAACAATATATTTTGTAATTTGCTTATAATATCCATTGGATTAGACATCTTTATCTCCTATTTTATTAAAATCCAGCTCCCATTCCTCCACCCATTCCACCCATATCCATTTCATCTTCTTTCTTAGACGGGTCAAGAGTTTGGTCGATTTTAACATCAGTTTCATATTTAGAAACTTCATCCCAATCAATTTGTGAGAGATATTTCTTTCTTGAATACTCTTTTGGTATTCCAACTCTTTCAAGTCCGTCAATTAATCCAGTGACTTCATTCATATATCTAGCTTCTCTTTCATACTGTAAGGATTTTGGTGGTGGAAATGAAACTTGAACAGTATCAAATAATGTTAAAGCTTCTTCCGGACTTATTATATCAAATATTTTTTCAATTAATTCTTGTACCTGATGTGTTAAATATTTTTGATGTGCTATAATTGTTCTTGCAAACAATATGTTTTCTTCAGTTAATGTATTCTTGGCAGAAATATTTTCTTCAATCCCAATAAATCCAGGTGGGACTCCAAGACCAGCCACAAGTTGATCTCTTATAAATTTAAGTTCATCAACTTTACTTCTAACATCAACATTTCCTTCATTAAATGTACTAATATCCACAAATGGTTTTCCATCTCGCTGTGGAATATAAACATCTTCAAACGTTGTAATCATACTTGGAATTGTATCAACTGTTCCAAAACTATCAAGAGTAATTTTTCTCTTTCTAAACTCTTCTTTAAGTTTTTCAATTACCTTTTTAGCATCTCTTGGAAGGCCAACTTCAACTGCAATCTTTCTTTTTTCAGTTGATCTTGCTAATCGTTGTATTGCTAATGCAGTTTCAAGAGCAATTAAAACCTTCGCTGAAAATTGTCCATTATCAAATATTGATTCTCCATATGGATAGTATTTATTTGAAGGAATTTTAAAATGAACCATTTTATCTGGGGCAACATATCTAATTTCTATTGCTTTATTATATTCAGACTGTGCTAACATTTGAGCAATAATATGTTTAAGATCATCATTATTCTTAAACTCTTTCATTTGTGGAATCTTTTTCTCCAGACTTTTAAGAATTGAAAGCACAATATTATTAATAGCATCTTCTGCAATTGAAGTTCCTGGAACTACAGTTATTTGTGGAAAAATTAAATAACCAAAACAAACTGGAAATAAAGAACTCTGTAATCTTAAAATAAATTGTGGTTCATGATAAATTAATTTTAAATTTTTGAGACTTTTCATCTCTTCAGATTTTTTATCATCTTGTTGTATTGTTGTATCTTCATTAAGAGCAGAATAATTAATTGAAATTGTATAATTTTTTTTATCAATAGTTTCCCTAAACGTATCAATTTCACCACGATCTTTTGAAGTTTCAACAGCAGATAAATATTCTGCTTCTGAAAGTAAGGATTTGCTTGTTAAAGCAGTTATAGCATCTCCAATTTCACAGAAAAAATCACCAAACATTAATGTATTTTTTACAATTGAACTTAAGTCTTCTTCAATTTTGATTTTCTTAATAACATTTTTAACTCTTCTGACTTGAGCTTCTTCTGGAACTTCTTCACCATCATTAGACTTATCTGACGATTTAATATCCAAAGAAATTTTTGTAATATCATCAGGCGATAAGATATTATCAGTTAAAACTTGTAAAGCTCTATGACAATAATTAATATTAGAAACAATTGCTTGGTAAGTTTTATATCTAAGAATTCTACCACCTTGTCCAAATGATGATGGTCCAGCTCCTCCTTGAGAAAAAAGACCACTAGATGAACTAATCTGGACATTTGCATTTTTAGATATTAAACTTTTAACAAGGTCAATATATCCATTACGCCCACTGTTACTTCTATATGCTGATATGTCTTTCACAACTTGATCTAATTTAGCATCAATTTTTTGAGTCCGTGTACCCATTACCGCTAATTTCAATTTAGTAAACGTATCTTGTATTTCTGCCATTTTATACTCCCTTATCGTCTTGCTTTACTTCTAACACGTGGACCATACTTTTGATGAACTTTTTCTCTAAATTTGTAGTATTGATCTTTAAAATATATCATTCTTTTATAAAGCGGGTCATTATGTTTTCTAGCTTGTGCACTTGCCATTTGACCAGCAGATCTTTTTATTTTACTCTGTCTTGTTATATCACTCGATGAAGTCGTTTTAATCTCATCTAATATCTGATCAACAATTTTATCTAACTCCATTTATTTATCCTCTAAATCATCATCTGTCATTAAATTATCTAATGAATCTCTTCTTATTTCATCATTCTCATATCTTAGATTAAAATATTCTAAAAGATTAAATGTAAAAGTTTCAACATTTCCATACAAAAATAAAAATTCTTTTTGAAGAGATGGGCCAATAAGTTTTTGAACTAATTGTACATATTCTTTAGAAATTGTATCAATATCTCCTTCATCAACTTTAATTGCTTCTA
>JAFCCM010000091.1 GCA_017610225.1 Candidatus Aenigmatarchaeota archaeon
CCTCCTGCCTTAAGTGGTGTGCGGGTTCGAATCCCGTCGATCGCCCCATTAAAAGATTACAAAAAAAAACAGTATTTAAATTATATAAATATACTGTTTTTAAAAAGAAATTTCTTTTTTTTATCATAAAGGAGAGGTATTTACCTCATAAAGCCCCGATCTATACTTATAAAAATAAGCACATCATACTGTCGAACATCTTTAGAATTATAATTTAATATCAAAAGTTTTGAGTAAGATTACGATCGACAATGAAAACATACACCAAACATATCATATAGAAAAGAAAACAAAATAGTAAACAAAACTTTTCTATACAGTTATTAATATATATAGAAGTAGAATTTAATTATGGAAAAGGAAACAGGTGAATAAAATGTCAGATCTTCTAAAACAGATGAAAGATGATTTGCATAAAGCAATGAAACAAGAAATTCAATTAAGAAAATCTAGTAACCCATCTGGTAAAATTTATGAAGTTACTATTGCAGTTAAAAATGTAGTAAGATCTATTATTTCAAAAATACCTGAGTTAGGTATTAAACCTGATAAAGCAACTGATGATGATATAATCAAACTTCTTAAAAAATATGTTACTGAAGAGAAAACTAGAGAGTTATACATACAACATATTTTAAGACCATCTGAGGTTGTTGGAATAAATGCTAAAGAATTAAATACTTTACAAAAAGTAAAAATATCTGAATTAGGTAATAAACTTACTTCTATAAAGATAAATATTGGTCAATCTTATTTACCAAAAGAAATTGGTGAAGCAGAAATTATTGATTGGATTACAGACAATATTGATTTCAGTAAATTAAAAAATAATATGCAAGCTATTGGAATTGTTAAAAAAGAATTTGGACAGACTGTTAATCCAGTCATGGTTAAAAACATTGTAGAAAGTTGGTTTAAATAAATAACGAGGATGTGGTGTAACCTGGTAACACGTACGCTTTGGGAGCGTGAGTCGCAGTTCGAATCTGACATCCTCGACCACTCAACCATAACTCTACCATAATACTTTTTATATAGAATATATTATAAAAAGGATATGATATGGATTTATGTGATTATGATAGAATTGGTGATTTAGTAGTATTTAGAGCTTTCCCCTGGTGGGTAAAATTGGAGCAGGTGTTTGGGGTGAGGTTAGGTTTGTTGAAATTAATTGAGCTATTCCTATAATGGAAATTCCAATAATTATAAATTCAAGATAACTTTCAATTGATGATACAAGAGAATATTTAAAACATGTTGGTACCCGATATCTATATATATTAATATACATAACACAATAAATATTTGTATATTAATTAAAAGGAGATTATATGGAAAAACCAGAAATAAGTTATAGAGTATTAAAAGTAGGTGAATTTGAAGGTAAAGATCCTTCTATTTATTACAAAGTAATTTGCTCATGTACTGATAATAGAGATACTCTTGATATTGCATTGGATCATGATTGGGATTGTGTTACATTGACTTTATCCCAAAAATTAGTTTGGTCTTCATATTGGGGTATGTATCCTTGGTATGAAAGATTTTGGTATAGAATAACTTCATGTTTTAAAATGTTGTTTATGGGGTATACTAATGTTGAAGGATCAGTAATGCTTCAAGGTGAAAAACATGTTCAAGGGTTTATTGATGCTTTAGAAGAAGGTAAAGTATTTATTAGAAAACATAATGAGAAAGAAAAAAAATTAAATGAAAAAATATAAAGTTGAACAAAGACCAACTCCTATTTTAGAGGAATGTTATTGTGATAAATGTAAAGAGCATTTTGAAGAAGATGAATTAACTGAAATACAATGTTATGCTAATCCAGTAAATCTAGCTCATGGTGAATTTTGTGATAAATGTATACACGATATGATTAAAAATTATTGTAGATATAATTTTGATCTTGGTTGGGATCAAGAAGAATTAGATAACTGCATGAAAGGAATGAAAAATGCCGATTGATTATGAACATCCTGATGAAATAGTATTAGGTAAAAATTTAAAATCTGGAGATTGTGTTAGATCAAGATCATGGTCAAATACAAAAGATGGTAATGGTATGGGTATAATTGAATCAACAACATTTGAAAATAATAAGCGAGGTATAGAATTAAAAAGTTTTTATGAGAAAAAACCAGCTTATTCAATGTATGATATTAATTGCCCATCTGACGGTCCATATTCAACTCGCTTGGATCCTGAACAAGAGTTTAAAGTAATTCGTTCTAGAAAAGATATACTTTATACTTATGAAAAAATATCATATAGATTACTGAGTCGTTCGGCTGATTTAATGAATCAAAGAAATAGTTTGATGGACATTAGAGATGAAGCTATTGAGCGTATGAATGATAGATGTGATTTATTTAAAGAAGCAGAAAAGAAATTAAAAGAAGAAAAAGAAAAGAAGAAAAAAAGAGAAGCAGCAAAAAAGAAAAGAGAAGAAAAAAGAAAAGAAGATAAAAAATAATAATTTATGTTGCTACACTGGTTTCACTATAAACTAAACTATAGACATTTTGTTGATGTTAGGTGAGTAGTGATGTGTATGGAGAGTCTCTATACACAAATTGACGAATCGTTTAGGTTCAATTCCCATGAAGCGACACCCAAATTATCACTAAACCAAGTGATACTATAGATCCTTGAAAGTTATTGTTTTGGTTAGATAATTAGTAAAAAAAATTATACTCGAAAAGGTATACATAAACTTATATGGTTTGGAGTTTTTTTATAGCGATGTAGCTTAGTTGGTAAAGCATCCGGCCGATAACCGGAAGAGCGACAGTTCAAGTCTGTCCATCGCTACCACTTTTTATGTGGCTTTAGCTTAGTTCGGTAGATAGTGGGATGGTGAAGTCCTCCTCGACGTGGGTTCAAATCTTACAGTGGACCACCAAGAAACTATTTTGTACAAATAAAACATAATATAAATGAATAATAGTGTATAAGAGAAAAGTTATGAAAGAATTAGGTTATTTTATTGGTGGAATTTTAGCAGTTTGTGTATGTATTGGATTACTAAAACATTTAGTTATTGGTTATTTTATGAAGATTTGGTAAAAGAAACAATAAGAGAACTTGTAAATTCAAAATATCTTTTGACACCTTAACATATAGAACATAATATAAATCCTATAAGGAGATATATTATGAGTAACTTATTTGAAGATAGTGAAGGTAATGCTTCATCAATGAACTTAGTTTGGTTATTATCATTAATAACAATAGTTGGAACTTGGATTCTTTTATCAATCAAAACTGGAACTTTACAACATGTAACTGGTGGTGATGCTCTATGGTTTACAACATTATTTAGTGGTAAGATAGTACAAAATTTTTATGAGAAAAAAAGACCAGCGCCTAAATTAGATACTAAATCTGGAATACTTCAAGATAGTGATGGTAAAACAAGTCCTGCTAGATTCATATGGATACTCTGTGTATTAGGAATTGTAGCAACATGGACTTGGGTATCTTTTAAAATGGCGGCAATGCAACATTTTTCAACTGGGGATGCTGCTTGGTTCACTGCTTTATTTGGCAGCAAGGTAGGTGGTACTATTATTGAAAGAAGTAGTTATGATTATGGTGAAGGAGATTATGATGATTCAGAAGGGTTTGAAGGATCGTTACGAGGGCTTGGAGGTGCTGATAAAGATAAACTAATTAAACAACTTCAAGAGACAGTTAGAGTACAAACTGATTTTAATAAAAATTTAGTCGATACAATTAATCCTAAAAAAGATGAAGATGCATAATATGAACATATTATAAAAAGGTTATAGTTATGACTAATAAAATATTATATGAAAATTATCTTAAAGAATCTGGAGAAATAATTTCATTAGAAGAATGGATATTAACAGAGTCCAAAGCTAAGATGAAAAAAATGACTTCATATTGGGATGCTTTAAAAAGATATGGTATTGTTGGGTTAGCTTCTTATATAGCAGGAGATGCATCAACAATAGATTCAGCTACTGGCGGAATATTATCTATACCTCTTGGTCTTATATTTTATGCTGGATATAAAAGACATAATGAAATTTGTCAAGATAATTGTACAACAATGATGTGTAATTATAAATGTTATTTAAAATCATGTGGCTCAGTAATTAAAGAAATTTATAATTCAATTGTTATTATTAAATCTAAACCTGGAGATCAAAGAAAAGTTATAAAAAAATTAGATAAACATTTAGTTAAATGGGTTCAAAGATATAATAAATATAAAAGAAAAATTAAAACTTTAAATAAAAGTATTAGACAAGATAAAAAAACTTTAAAACGAAAAGCAGCAGCAGCCAGAGCAAGATATTATGGAGGCACTATTTAATTTGGAACCACCAAAACTTGTAAGCTCTACTTTAATATAGAATATAAATTAAAATGGAGGTTGTTATATGTTATGTAAATATGGTTGTGGTAATAAAGACATGCTTCAATTAAAGAACGATGATTGGATATATCAAGATAGTTTTAATGAATGCCCAGTTAATTAATATAGAGAAAAATTCTAATGGTGGCAGATCTAAAATTGAAAGAAGTAATTGTAAATATTGTGAAAAAGAAATAGTAACTTATTAACTTATAAATTATGAAGATAATTGTTATTTAAATCCAAAAAATATAAAATTATGCCCTAGATGTAATAATCCAATTAAAGATTATAAACATAATAAAACATGTTCACATATATGCGCAAATAAAATATATAAACAATGCGGAGAAGAACATTGGAATTTTGGAAATGGTAAAGAAAATTATAGAGATATATGTTTTAAATATCATGAATATAAATGTATTATATGTAATGAAAATATAGTAGTAGCTGTTCATCATTATGATATAAATGATTTAAATAATGATCCAAGAAATTTAGTTCCATTATGCCCAACACATCATTTATATATACATAGTACATTTGAAAGAATATGGTGATGATTATGTTCAAAAGTTTATTAAAATATATGGGGACATCGTATAGCGGGAATACATTGCCCTTGCACGGCAAAAACCAGAGTTCGATTCTCTGTGTCTCCACCATTTAAAAAATCATTATATAATAGCTATATTATATATATTAATAGACATAATATAATATGGAATTTGTATTTTTAAAAGGTTAGGAACGAAAAGGTTATACAGTAAAATAACTCAGATGGTAGAGTTTTGCCTATTAAGCAAAATGTCGTTGGTTCAATTCCAACTCTTACAAAACCTAATCTTTTAAATTACCTAATCTTTTAAAAGTACAAATTAACATCAGAAGAACGTAAAATAATTACAGATAATATTTATGTCGAAAATAAAAACTATTAAAAATTATTTTAATATTACTTCTGATACATTTTTATGCGAGAGAACGAAAGATGATTACAGATATATTACACTTGAAATGTAAAGGTCATCGGTTCGAGTCCGATATTTCCCAACAGGGAAATTAACTCAGTTGGTAGAGATTTTAATCAACAATTATCTTTATATTACTCTCGTAACATTTTAAGCTCTTTAAAGAGAGTGAAACTCAAGGAGCCATAGATCAACCTCGAGTGAGGTTTATGGAAATTGGACGTAGCGTGCGGTTTCTTTAAGATCAAAATCATGACCAGACTTGTAGGTTCAATTCCTACAGAGGGTACTATTTTAATTATGGAAGAACGAAAATTGATTACAGTAAACCCACAAGAAGGGCGGTGTCGGTGGTTCAATTCCATCAATCCATTATACGGGGATTTAGCTCAGTTGGTAGAGCACGTTAAATACATCAATTAATTTTAAATTACTTCCATAACTTTTTATGCCGGATGATACACATGTTTATCCATGTGCCGGCTCTAACAATTATGAGTCAGAACGAAAAGAAATTACAGTAATTGTCTATTTGGAGACTCAAACCAATATAAAGCTATGCTTTATAATACAACAATTTCTTTTGAACTACTGACTCTTATTTTAACTAAATGAGGTTTTGTCGATTTGTACTACCAATCGGATGCTTTAGATTTGGGATTACATTATGCTAATTGGTACTGGGCGTCCTTCTGAGTCGCGAACGTGATCTTAGACGGAC
>JAFCCM010000003.1 GCA_017610225.1 Candidatus Aenigmatarchaeota archaeon
GTTACATTTTTTTTAAATGGTATATATGGTATTGCATTAAGTTTATTAACAATTTTTAAATTCTTTTTAGAAGAATACGCTTTATCAGCCATTATTGTTTCAATATCAAAATTATAATTAGTTTTTTCAATTAAAGGTTCAAATTGTTTAGAATCAGCACTATATCCTTTTATGATTTCAATTGCAGTTATGATGTTTGTTTTGACACCACTTGTAATGTGTGCTTTTTTGAACATCCTAGCTTTTACTTTACTTGTTGGTTTCCATTTTATATCACACCAACGATTAAATATACTTGTGCTGAATCCAGAACTATCTACTGCAAAATTATGTTCAAAGTCTTTTAATGGTTTTGCCGAAACCGAAACTAATTGTTTTAATAAATCTGTAATGTTTGAATCCTTTAAATAACCAATAATTGTATTAAAATGAGGTACTTTTGAAATATATTTTTGTCGTTGTGCATAATTTAACATTGATATTGTTCTTCGACTACTTTTTCCAATATACACTTTAACCATACAACAAAATAACATTTCAGATAAAGCTTTTTTTGGTCTACCTATAGTTATTTGTTTTTCATTGTTTGGTATACAATTAAGAATTTCATATAATAATTCTTGAAAAATTAAATATTCGTTAGTCTGTGCAAGATTATAATTATGCCAATCACGTTTTTCTTTTGAATACTCAATAATTGTATTTTGTTTCATATTATCATCTTTAAATTATAACCTAAAAGTACTGATAAAATAACAACATAAAATAACCACTCACGTTCGTTCATAACTATCACATCAAGATAAAATATTGTATATAATTTCGTCCTATTATTATATCTAATAATATATAGCAGGTATAACTTTAAATACTTAATGTTAATAGGACGATTTTATACTAAAAAAGAATAGTTTTATATATTATATTGTCCTAATGTATGTTATGATTAAATTAAAAAAGGACGATTTAGAAAAAATAAAAAACGAATTAGAACAAAAAACAGAACTATATATAAAAAACGTAAATATTATTTATGATGGACGTCAATATTCTATTAGGATTCCTGCAAAAGTCATAAAAACTATGAATATTGACTCAACTAAAGATCAATTTCAGTTTGAACTTGATATCCCACCGAAAATTACCGAAAAACCACAATTAAAGATAATGTTGGTAAAAAATGACTAAGTTAACTAGAACACAAAAAAATATAATTAACACCATGCATAGATTAAGATATCCTGCAACGATTAATGAAATTGGTGAAACTGCAGATATTAGTTGGGTTACAGTAAAATCAAATTTAAGCATTTTAAAAAAATATGATCTTGTTAATTTTAATATTAAGAAAACACAAAAAACAAGCAGAAAATATTGGTTTATAAATTATGATATTTTTGAATGAATAAAAGATGAATAATATGTCGATTCCAACAGTATTAAATGATTTTTTAGTAGAAGCAGGGGTTGCATTAGTTGTTGGTCTTTCGGGAATTATCATCGAAAATAAATTACATATAATTAATATAATTAAAAAGTATTATTGTGTTATTATAAATAAAAAAGGGAAAATCACATTAAAACTAGAATATTCAAAAAAACAAGAATTAAAACCGGAATATTCAAAAAAACAAGATTTTGAATACATAAAAGTTAAGTTTAAGAATTATTTTCGTAATAAAAAAGATTTTGAAGTTATAAACGAAACAAAAACCGTTTTTGATTTTAAATATGGTATTATATATATAAAATTAATCGATACACCAGATGACACAATATATATTAAAATGTCTGAAGGATGTGGTATTAGAGATTTGAAAAAAGACGCAGAAGAGTTTATATCAGATCTTTCAGAATTTGATAAAATAAACTCTAATAATATATTTGGTTCATTCAATTATTGTGAAATAACTTTATTATTACCCTATGTTTGGCGATATATTGATATTTCAAAACATAAACATTTTAGTTTAAATAGTTATTGTGTAAATTTAACAGAACAAAATAATTTTAAATCTGAAATTGAAATAAAAATGAATAAAATAGGTGCTACAACATCATCAAAAGAAGCAATCATTCCACTTCTTGGAAAGCTTCTGTAAGTTCATCTTCTGTTCTAATAAATAGTTTATCTTTGAGGTAGTTAAACAAGTCAAATAATTTAATGTTTGTCATAGTAGCGGATTTACTACTAATCCTACATTCTATAGCAATAAATAAATCATATAAGTGTTTATTTGTATCTTCAAATTCAGTATAATACGAAGTTACTTTTTTAATTTCACCCTCTAAATCACTACTTTTATTTACTTCAGTACCAAAATAAGCTTTTTTCTTTATAACCCCAGAACCATCTACCTAAGCACCCCATACATTAGAAAATTCAACAACTTCATTTATTTTTGTTAAATCAAAATATATATTTTTAAAATTTATAATATTTTTAAATCATCTCATAAAAGAATTAGCAATTAATTTATTAGTAAATAAATATATATAATTTGTATTAAAATCGATTATTATTTCAAAATTGTTTTTCTGTTGAAATTTATTTAAATTTTTTGTGCCTTTTGTATTTTTATTTATTATTTCTATTGTTTTTGAATCAACAGCATCATAAGTCTCTATAAGATCATCAATAAATACCCTAATTGGATGATTTGTTGTGTCAGAAATGTGTTCTGCACTATAAAAAACAAGATTTTTTTTATCATCAAATGTATTTAATTTAACATAGGAATTTGGTTTAGTTATATCAACTGGTATAATATCTGGAAGGGTCTGTTGTGTATCTGATTTAAATTTGTTTTTTAATAAAAACGTTTTGTTTGGTCTAATTAATTGAAATACAGATAATGTTGCACCCCTATTTTTATTGAGACTTTTAATAGTTATATATGTTTCTATAAATTAGTAACAAATAGGTAGTGTTATAATAAAAAATGGTATAATTAACATATAACACTTAATTTTTATTTGTAAAACCAGTCAAAATAACTTGATTGAGTTTTTATTCAAAACAATATACTTTTTGTTCAGAATTGACTTTTTGTGCAAAGCTTATACTACCGATAGCTATATAAACTAATACTACTACTACTAATATATTGTATTGGGGATTATAACCCCAAAAACTTTGAGGTAATGAAAAATGGAAATTAAAAAAACAACTTGGAACGGTGCAACAGATTAGCAGTCACCTTATTATTTTGCTAGAATGACAAAAGGAATGTATCATAAAGATGCAATACAATATGCATCTTAAACAAGGAAAGTGACCTATCCAATCTCGCAATTGATAGGTTATCCCTCAATATTTCATGTGTCGTTCTGCATCGGCACATGTTATGATCATACTTCACTGACATGTCACTGAACTATTAACTGAATTCATTGAAGTGTTACTGAAGTATCACTGAACTATTAACTAAAACAAGATGATAATAATGAAAAGTAAAACAGAAATAATACACATAAGTCTAATTTGCCCTAAATGCGGTTATGAATGGGACACGAAAAGTAAGATGTTCATGGTAACATGTCCATCATGCCTGCGTAAGTTTGATAAAAAAAAATCTAAGGAGTTGAAATGAAATGATAAATGAAAATACTAAACTAATATTGTTCGGTCTGTTCAAGGCCGATCATGAGTCCGTGACAGATATCATGACCGATGCAGTATCAATCAATGCGCTGTGTCACAAGTTTATCGATGTTAGTGTAGACTTTTATTGATTCAAATGGTGTGAATGATGACTAATAAAGAAAAAATTATAGATGAATTTAATTATCACAATCAAGATGAGATAACTTGTCCTTATTGTGGTTTTGAACACGGAGACTCATGGGAAGAAAGAGAAGATAGTGGTGTTATGATTTGTCATAATTGTAATAAAAAATTTATATGGTATAGAGAATGTACAGTGACATATAATTCAGAAATAATAAAAAAAGGTGTAACTAATGACTGAAACGATTATACTCACACCAGATATCAAGATAGTATCTAATAATAGATACAAAGAAACTCTTGAATTGACATCTATGCCTGATACGGACATGATATGAATCACTGCAACTATTGATAACACGGGTCAGATTTGGTTTATTTCCAAGTCAGACTTGAAACAAAAGTTAGGATTGTAATACCATGCCGACATCAAACTGTATATATAAACCCTGTCCGCGTTGTGGTCGAGATATCATGATTGACATCAATATAACTGATTTCATTTGTAAACGATGTCAAGAAGTTCAAGATATGATACCGGCGCAACAATCACGTCCTTGTCAACGTTGCGGTCGACAGTTTCAGACAACTGATATCTCAGCCATAGATTGTCTGCGTTGCAGTCTAGAGTTACAAAATAAAAATCAAAAGTGATAAATATAGATTATTGTATAAACAATTTTATGGATGGAACTGTACAGTTAGGCGAGACTGTATCAATGTTTTTTATGTTTTGTCTAGTCATAATTTTTTTCATTGGTTTTTATTTTGGGAAACGTAAACAAGGTTATTATAATTAAAAAGTGATAAATATGGATAAAATAATTGAATATATTGATCAACATAACGCGATGAATTTTTTAAAAAATATGACAACGTATCTGAATCATCTTGAATATGAAATCTATAAACGCAATGATCCTACTATATATTCAATATCACAAAAACTTAAATAGTTCAACTGTTAAATATTATGGTCACAAATCTTTTGTGATACGGTGAAAGCTATGGAAAATGAAACGAAAACTGAAACTGAAAACGGAACTGAAACAGGAATTGATTTTGCATCTGAAATGCAAAAAGTTAAAGAGGCTAGTACAGCGTACCTTAAATTGACGGAGGGTGCGAACACTGTACATTTCCTTGATAATGGTGGCGCGATACACATTGAAAACATCAACGGTAATGACGTTGAAAAGCGTGATTTCAAAGTTGAACATGATGGATCAAAAAAGATATATAGTATCACCACAGGTGGCAAGACATCGCTTTATGGTCAATTAATTGCATATGGTTTTAAGCATGGCTGTCTTAAAGATAAAAGTGTTATGATTCAACGTTTTGGCACGAGCAAGACCGATACTAGATATTCAGTCCTTGATACGACCGCGAATTCTGACACGGATACTAAAACCAAAAGTATATAAAAAGTCCAGACTAAATAAGATATAACAATCATTTGTTACCATTATACAGAAACTGTATATGGTTGTGTGAGTGGTTTTCACCACTCACTATTTATCTTTTTGAGAATCAATCTGTTGCGGGTCAATTAATTTAAATAAGAAATTCAATTTTATTTCTCTGCGTTGTATGATATGTTTTTTAATTATTGGATCAGTTTCATTTTTAAGTGCCACATCCGTTCTGGTTATTTGACTTTGAATTTCTTTTTCAATATGTTGTGTTATCATGATTTTAAATTGTTGTGGTCGACGATTCGTTCTACAGAATTGACATTTCCCGCGATATATCTGCCCGACCTCGTGAACGATCCCACCACAGACCGCGCATTTAGTTATCTTTTTACATATTGAACATTTCTGTGTACCGTGAACCTGTACACCACATATCACGCAATATCTTATATGTTGAAAGGTCACGCACTGACACTGTTCAGTCTTATCATGTTGTTTTCCGCATAAGTTACAAAACCGTCTATATAACATGTTTGACGCCCTTGACTTTCATCTTAACTGTACGTTTCAATATTTTATATAGTTCCGTGCAAGTTATGAACGGGTCATTTGTATATAGAACTAGATTACTACTATCTTTCAATGTATATTTAGTCTCAACACCGACCTTTTTAGGTTGTTTTTCAAGTTTTTGTATTGATATCCGATATCTAATATGTTGATACTTTTTAAGATCAATAAGTTTTACTGTACTGACTTTTTTATTTGACTTCCTATATTTAGAACTCGTGGACGTCATTATAAAATCACATTTAATTTTTATTGATCTTTATTTTTCTTATAGTAATCATATCCAAGGACGAGATTACCAATTAAAGAAATCAAAAACAGAAAGAAGTATAAAACCGCTTCCTGTTGGAATATTTCAAACATACAATATCTTATCTTTCTAGTTATATAACAATTTCGGTGTTATAACATACACTTTACTATAGGATTAGGTGTAATAATATTATAAAATATATATAATATTATTCATTTTGTGATATGTGTTATCGAATATACATTTTAGAAAACTATATAAAATCTCTAATTCTTATTTTGTATATGTAACGCCCTGAAGTTAGTCTTGAATATCTTGAATCTGTATGACTTGCGAGAATGGATTACATAAATTAGAAAGTGAATATTATGGCAAAAAAATCAAACAAAGACAGTACCCGAACGGGTATACTTGTCGCTGTTCTCTTGGTTGCTGCATTTTTCTTTGCGCAGGCAGGAGGTTTCCTTGCTATAACGGGAGCTCCCATCTCAACTACGAGCCCTGAAGTATCCGCAGCCCTAAGTGGTGCTTGTGTCGGTTTAGCGTCTACTCCAAGACATCTTTAAGACATTTGATCCCATTTATCGTCTTATCGTGTGGGGAAATGTGACGCTTCTATCGAATGACAAGTATAACTTAGGAACGGCAGTAACAACTAAAAACATGTATAGAATCGTTGGTTCCAATACATGGCATAACGTTGCTGGTGCGGCATCTTTCAGTATTGCTGGTGGTGAGAAGATTGAACTCGTTACAGGAATAGACACAACAGACGATGACGAAGAACCGTTCGGCGCAAAGATGGATGTTATTGAGATACCTTGTTCTGAGGTACCTACAATAGATTATCTGGTGTCTAACGACGCAACTGCAGCTGAACTTACTGGTGTATACTATGATCAGTTTGGTAGACCAAACACGGCAGAAACTTCTGTTTCCGCAGGTGACATTTTAAATGTTGGTTTCTCCTCAACTGGTATATATGAGAAAGATTTCGGTAACGCATACTGCGGCGCTATGTCCAATAGGGTAACTGTAAAATATTTGACTGCACAGGTCGATGATGTTACAGGTCTTATTGCAACAATAACACCTGCAGCTGGTTCAGAACTTTTCAGTGGCACAACTACTGTCAGTCTTAACCCGGTCGCAACTGATCCATTAACATCTGCAACATACGGTGCAGCTACATACACACTAAAAACTTTTGAATATCCAGTAATTGAATCTAATACAAAGGTTGTAGTAAACTATGTAATCGATGTTGATGACAGCACAGCTTTGAACACAACTACAGGTCCAATAACATGGCAAATAACTGATTCCAGTATGTACCTTGATAACAATGATAACCAGGTATATTGTGGTGTAAGTGACGAACTCGATGTCGCTATCGGTGCAACTGCATATGATGTTATTACTCCGGTAATTGGTCAGACATAAGGTTTAATACATAGCTATTAAACTGATTTTGTGATATGAGAGCAATCTCATATCATTTTCTTTTTTTTTAAAAATCATGTTCATAACAAAAGTTATATAAAAAGTCTAAGTTAATTTAATGTATTAGATATAAATCTAGCAGGTTTTTGATTTTGAAATTATTTAAAAAAAGCATTTCATTATTTATCACCTTTTTTATTTTAATATCTATTGTTTTTGCGGTAACAACTTTTAGTGTAAATTTAAATTCACCAGATAATAATACATATACAGCTGATAATACACCGACATTAAATATAACAATTTCTGGATCTGAACTATATTATATATGTGAAGTTTTAATTAATAATATTGGTTATGGTATTTATAATGACTTTATTCAAAAGAATCATTGTAATTTAATTTACGATGATGAATATTCACTTTGGTATACTTTAGAAGGTGGTTCAGATATATATATAAATGATACAAGTATATTCATTGCCGGGCAGTCCGATGGTCTTATTTCATATACTTTTGACGGTATTAATTTTACAACTACAGGTGATTCATCACATGGATATAGTACAACAGTTTGGTCTGATTCGAATTATGTTTATAGTGCTGGTTTAAATACATTTAATGTATTTTCTTTTAATGATAGCGGTTATAATTCAGATTCATTTACTGTATTAGATACTATATCAAGTTCAGGCCCAGATGGATATTATAATGGTTTATACGGAGACGGAACATATATATATATAACACAATTTGAAAATGGTCTTTTTGCATATACTTTTAATGGTACTGATTTGATTGAAGTTGGTTCAATTGATGAAGTTGTATCACCTGCACAGGGTCGAGGTATATACGGTGATGGTACATATATATATATGGCAAAGGGTTCAGGTGGTATTGTTGCATATACATTTAACGGTACTGATTTTAGCAATGTAGGTTCTCGGGATGACGGTACTACCTATAATATATGGGTAAATGGTTCATATATCTATGCAGCAAATAGTGGTTCAGGATTATATGTGTATTCTTTTGATGGTTCAACATTTACAGTTGAAGATTCAATTGATGACGGTGGTTCTGCTATATTTGTCAGTGGTACAACTGATTATATATATATTGCAAATTATGCTGATGGTGTTCGTGCGTATACTTTTGATGGTTCAACTTTAGTTAATGTTGGACATTCAGATGATAGTAATGAAGTTAATTCAGTTGGTAGTGATGATGTTTATGTATATACAACAGATTATTCAGATGGAATTCGAGTCTATACATTCCCAGGACTTTTAAATAATAGCGCAAATATTTTGACAACAAATAGTTCTTTACCTGATGGAACTTATGACTGGAACGTGAACTGCACATCTAACTCAACAACATTTTCAAGTGAAAGTCGTACGATTATAATAGATGTCACCGCACCGGTTATATCAATATCTGAGTTATATCCGGCAATACTAGTCAGTACAGATACATTGACAATCAATATCAGTTGTTCTGACGTCACCACACCAGATAATATAACAGGATACTGGAATACATATAAAAATCATGTATTACAAAGTTCTTTAAGTGGTTCCGTCGCACTTATAAATAGTACACAGACCACAGTTCAAACAATCATTTCTGGAAATATATCTGCCAGCGATGTCTGGTACAGCACCATTACATGTGGTGATCTAACAATTAATTCTACGGCAGTTAATACGACTCTTAGAACAGTTCAACCTGAGTTCAGCATTATTTTAAATTCGCATTCAAATAATAGTTATAGTCAAGATACTGAACCTGATTATAATATGACTGTATCTGGCAGTGTCGATACGTATTCTTGTGAACTGTTCATAGATACTCTCGGATATGGTATCAATGCAACCGTTTTGAATGCAACAGACACAATTTTTACGACAAATTCCACATTATCTCAAGGTACGCATTCATGGAACGTGACATGTCAGTCCGGGTCAGTCACAAATTCGAGTGAACATCGAACTATCACGATTGATAATATTGCACCAGTCATAAATAGCAATCAGACATCCACGGCTGTACCAATATATAGAGATACGATAAATATAACTGCAAATGTTACAGACGCGACCACTGCAGTCACAGCCTGTTATTTTAATTTGACCGATCCTAATGCAAACGTGGTTATAAATAATGTCAATGGTACGCAAGTTGGTGATATATGGAACTCGACAAATTATCAATTGAATGTCTCTGGTAATTGGACAGTTAACATTAGTTGTTCAGACATAGCTCTAAACATGATTACAAGTTCATGGATATTTAGAGCCGATCTCGGTACAATTACGCAGATACCTACATCAAAGACATATTCACAGATTGCGGGCGTGACCGAAACCTTTAATTTAACTATTAGTCATACTGGAAATAATAATAACACGCTTGATTTTGATATTATCGGTGATATTGCGGACACAAATAATTTCACAGTTACTTTTTCAGAAGATCCAACCACAATTGAAGAATCTGAAACACAGATAATCACAGTTGAAATCGATACAAATTCGACATTGACAGCTGATACTTTTACTGGTAACATTACATGGAATCGTACTGAAGATGGCACAACCGATGTTATTGAAGTCACTATATATATCAGTGCGGCCGTCGGTAATGTCATATCCACACCAGCAACATTGACATCTTTGGCCGTGTCAAATAATTCAGTCACGACAACGTCAGTCAATATTACAAACGATGGTACGCGATTATTAAATAATTGTAACATTTCAATTGATACGGGGTTGGCTACATATACAACGTTCAATAATAATAATTTTAATGTCAGTATCAATGCAACAGAAATAATCTATTTGACTATAACGCGTCCTATTATAGATATTTATGATACAACTATTACGACAACATGTATTTCTACAGATGAAAATGGTCTTGATAGTGACACGTCATCATTAATCGTATCAGTATCGGCTGAAGTTTTAAGTGGTGGTGGCGGTGGTGGTATCTCTTTATCATCTTGTGGTGATAATATTTGTTCAGTGTCAGAAACGATTGAATCTTGTCCACAAGATTGCATTTTACCGTACGAGTTCAGACCGCGAGAATTTAATGTGACGATTACCAATTCGACCGCATATCAAGGCTATGTCGTGCTATTCAATGGCGCTGACAAAGATTATGACTTTTTCGTTCGGATTGAAGATCGACAACAGTTACAGCTACTCAAACAAATCAATGGTTCTGATGATTTTGAGGCCGTCTATGAACTATCCTTGACCGCGCGTCATAAAATTGGTCTAATCAGTGGCGAAAACACGATACAGTTCGCGTTATCTGAACCGTTACCGATTGGTGACCATACATTCCATATCACGTTTTCAAGCGGCAGCAACGTCTATGAAATGCCAATTAATTTTCATGTCATCGAATCAAAACCAATCTCTTTTGACATAATAATCTTTTTAGTTATTTTATTTATGTTAAGTATCCCGTTCATAATATCATGATATATCATAATAAGGTCAAATCATACAAAAAATATATAAAAAGTCTAAGTTAATTTAATGTATATAGATGATATCTTATGTCAAGAAAGTCACAATTTGCACCACCCTTTTACCTTGTCTTGTTCGGTATAGCTATGCTTGGTCTTGGTTACATGATGTTGACAGGCGTGCCGACCAATAACATCGGTCTTATCGCAGTATCGCTCATATTTGGTTTTTTATTCTTATCCGGGTTTGTGTTATCTAAAGATAGTCTTGACACGTCCACTGAGACTTTCACGAAATCTGCTCAAGGTTGGCTTATCGGTATCATTTCATGGATTCTTGTAATGAACTTGAACGTGTTATCATCACTATTCAATATTTTCACGTTTCCAACACAGTCTACTCTAGCAACGATAACCGAACAGATATCACCGTTCTGGAACTTTATCAATACAGTGCTCATGGCACCGATTGTTGAAGAACTATTTTGGGGTATCGGGCTACCGCTTGGGTTGTTTGCTATGTTGAACGCTATGGGTGTTGAGTTCAAGTTCCTTAAAAATATATATTTACAATTCATTATCGTAATCGGTATCGGCGCGTTCACTTTTGCATCATTCCACACGTCAGCAACATTGGTAGGGTTTTACATTGCCGCAATGTTTTTCCGAGCCATCCAGACAGTTTTAGTGTACGGTGACCAACAATTTGATATAATTAAAGGATATTCAGTTCCATATTCATTCCTGGTCGGTACGCATATGGCAAACAATGTAAGTAGTTTCGGGCTTATGCGCGCCTATACAGTCCTTATAAGTGAGCCGTTCGGTCTTATCATCCTCGGTATATTCATTTTAATTACAGTTATTGCACTTCGCGGGTTCATCAAAACAATATTTAGAATTTAAAGGCGTTTAAAGTGTATAAAGTTCAGGTCAAAACATAGGGTATTTGCGCAAGATATATCCAAAAACACAACTTAATAAAATTAATAAAGTGTATAATATATGAATCGTCAGGCTCAAACCACAATTCAGTCCGCGTTCGTAGTGTTAGTGCTCATAATATCCTTTATTTTTACAATATCTATTGTAACATCTATACCAGATCCTGTCATTGAAACAGTTTCATGGGAAAATACTAAAACGGCTACAATGTTCAATGACTTGAATCCTAATAATGTATATATCACAGCACCACAAGATTTCACAACTTGTGTCATTTCACCTGACGGTGCTGGTGACTATGATAATTGTACTGCTTATATCTTAATTGAAAACACATTTAAGGTATATCCTGTCGGGTTGACTAATTATATAGCACATTGGAATGGTTTTAATGTCAAGGATACTACATATTCATATACAAAAGATTTCAGCATAAAAGATATTGATGTTGTGACAGAAATAAATGAAACTTATAATGAGACATATACAAAAACCCTTCTTGAGGCAACTGATTTCAGTACAGCTAAACCTGATTTGAATAAAGATGAAAGTATGATAATCAAGTTATCATTTCAAAAAAAGCGATGGACAAGCGATAGTTTTAATCTTGAAGGACAATTTGGTGGCACATCAGTTTTACTTGACCCTGATGTGTCTGCGTGTGGTACTCTAGATACAGCAGATGCAACATATACACTGACTCAAAATATTAGTTCAACCGGTACTTGTTTCATTATCGGTGCAAATAATATTACATTGGATGGTGCTGGATTTACGGTTACTTATTCAGAAAGTGTATCTGGATATGGGATATATAATAATGGATATGATAACATTATTTTAAATAATTTTTCAATATTACAAAGTAATTCAAGTATTTTAGGTAATACAAATTATGGAATATACACAAATAATATGATTAATAGTTCACTTCAGAATATTAATATAATTGATATATCAGATGAAGGGGGTCATTCTTTTTATCTATTATCATCTAATTCAAATAATATTACAAATAATACACTTACAATATCTACATCCATAGGTTATGGTATTTATTTGAATGGTTTATCAAATTTTAATATTATATCAAATAATATAGCAACAACAACTGGATTTGGATCACTTGGATTGAAAACAGAACAAAGTCATAATAATATTTTTATAAATAACACATTTAATTCATCAGGTGTAGCCGGTGATGGTGTATATATTTATAAATCTGAAAATAATTCTTTTGATAATTGTCAAATTACGGGTTCTTCTGTTGATTATCATATACATACTTCTAAAACAAATAATAATTTTACAAATAGGAATGATTTAAACACAATGACTTTTAAATTGAGGGATTTAAATTCATCATTTAATTATAGAAAATTTAGTTCAAATAATATATATATTAAGACCACAATATCTGTAGTTTCTAAAACAATTACAAGAGATATTAGTAATTGGACGGAAACATCAATAATGTGGATTGATAATTCTGATTATAATTTAACAGCAACATATAACTTAACGGGACTTTTAGTTTCAACTGATTATAACGTGACAAATGCAACAATCTCAAGAAATGTTACAACAGATGGTAACGGCGTATTAAGTGTTGATATCGCACTTTCAAATGGTGTTGATACTACAATTAGTGTTGTCGATGAAAGTTATGTACCCCCATCAAACACAGTACCCACTTTATCCGCAAACGTTTCATCACCTACAACAGTCTATAACAATACAGACATTAAGATAAATATGACAATCACAGACCCGGATACAGGTGACACGCTTACGGGATATGTGCAATTCTACAAGAATGGTGCTTTATTAGGATCTGAATATTCACAGACTGTGACAAATAATACAAATACATTAATAGCCACGTTAGCATCATGGAATTATACAAAAGATGATGTTATCATACCAGAAATCTGGGCTGGTGACGGTACTGAAAACACAACTAAAGTCAATATGACATCTATTACGATACAAAATAGTATCCCGACCATTGGTATACCGACTTTAAATGATAGCACACCAGAAACTTCAGATACTATATTATGTACTGGACAGTCATTTGATGATGTAGATGGAGATAGTGCAATCTGGTATTATATGTGGTACGATAGTGGATCTGTCATAACCGGTGAATCATCAAATACTTTAGATTTGACTATTGTTGGACTTGATAAAGATGATACAATAATTTGTTCGACTATTGCATCTGATGGTACAGCTAATGCATCAAGTTGGAAAAATACAACAACTGCAACTATTCAAAATACTGCACCTACTACACCAACCACTTTGACTTTAACTGATCCAGTCTATGTAACTTCAACATTGACTGCCACTGGGTCTGGTAGCACTGATGCAGATTCAGATGGTTTAACTTATTATTATGAATTTTATAACACGAACGATGCCGGTATAGTTCAGGCATATTCAACTGATAACACGTATGTCATCCAAACATCAGATACACATAATGACATTCGTGTTAGAACGAAAGCATATGATGGAACTGTATATTCAAGTGAAAAGGAAACAACAAGGTCAGTATCGAACACCGCACCGACTACAACAACACCAACTTTAAATCCTAGTTCAAACGTATATAAGACTACTACACCGATAACATGTAATAATGCAACTGTATCTGATGCTGATAATGATGTAATTAGTTGGTATTATCAATGGTACATTGATGATATACAATCAGTTACAACTCAAACTATAACAAATAGTAGTTATTCACGAGATAATATTATACTTTGTGAAATCATGGCTAATGATGGAACTGTAAATTCAACTGCCTATAATTCAAGTAGTGTGACTATCTTAAATACTGCACCCACCACGCCAGACATTGCACCGATAACAAATGCGAATATATCTATAGATTATCAATTGATAACTTGTGATAATTCAACTGATGTGGATACAGATACGATATATTATATGATATACGGTGATACGACGGCAGACCCGTCCACAGTACTACAAAATACAACAACCACGACTTATAACTGGACAAGTCTAGACCAGGGATATAATTATTTTAAATGCCAAGCCACAGATGGTACTGATACAAGTGCCAATACAACAGTCTATAATGTATTTGTTGATACTGTAGGACCAGTAGTTGATGCATATTATCAATGGACATATGAAAATGAAACTCTTGACTTGAATTATTCAACTGATGAAAATATGACGATAAATTGGAATGTAACTGATATTTCTGGTATTAATGTAAGTTCCTGTAAAATTTATTATCGTAATTATGATAATGTATCAGATACACAATTATTTAATTATGTTGGCGGAGCAATACAATCTGATATGGATTCAGATGGATATCGTAACGTTTCATGTTCTTCTACATCTGAACGATTATATCATCAATTTGTAAAGAAAGGTGATTGGTTACAATATACAAGCGCTATTGACCGTGATTCTTTTTCAGCAGATGGTATCTCTGCATTGTTTGGTTCAAAGATAATTCGTAGTAAATATACTAATCATACAACAGGACCTAATAAGACTATATTATATAGATTGAAAATAGATAATGAATCAGCAACTGTCGCACCTTTTTTAGTCACATTATGTAATACTGATGCGGATTTGACTGCATGGCATACAGATTCGAATTGTATTGAGGTAGGTGCATTTTATGCTGGAATATCTATTGAGGATTCTCAGGGATTCCAGGATGGTTTGATAACTACAGATAGTCTTGGTTATATAGGTACTGTAAATGTGACAGAAACTATGTATGCAATCGGTTCATGTCCAGATTGTACTAACGCAGGTAACGCGTGGAATGCTGAATATACTAATTTGGATGTTGATTATTCATATACATCATCTAATGATGGTGCGTCATGGACAAATGTTGGATGGGAATTTAATACCATTGCGTATTATTTCAATCAAGCCAAATTTGAAATAAATTTATCTGTCAATGATAATTTAGATAATAATCTTAATGACTATAGATTTGATTTTTACGGTGACATTCCTGAACAACCACCTGCAGTTGCATTCGATACTGATAATGTTACAGGAGGACTTATGTCATATTATGATATTCACGGCATAACTGAATCAGGAACTATTTGGTTTAATGCAAGTGTGGCAGATGATGCAGGTCATAATCTTAACTGTACGTTTTATTTATTAAATAATGATTCATCATATAATTCGACATTATTTATAGATTATGAAGTTATCGGTGGATTCGGTACATGTGCATATGAATGGAATACAACAACAGTATCAGATGGTGATTATAGATTAAAGTTATCTGTTACGGATGGTATTCTTACAACCAATCGTACAAGTGCTGGATATTTAAAGATTGATAACACCGCACCAACATATAGTAATTTTGTCAAAAGTCCTATTGGTGTATCAAGTGTTGGGGTATTACAAACAATTTCATTGAATGTTAGTGGAGATAATATAGATGATGTTTGGATGTTATTGAATTCTATTAATTATACCATGATTACAAGTGATAATTTAACATGGTTATATTCATATACACCAACGTCTAGTGATACACAAACATATCAAGTATTTATGAATGATACTACTGGAAATATTAATTCAACAAATTCAGTATCTTTTGATTTATTGACTCCTTCAAGTGGAGGCAGTTCTGGAACTACATATAGTATTCCAAAACCAATTGAAAATATAACTTTAGAATATATTATTGAACCATTAAGTAAAATTCATAGAATGAAATCTTTTTCAAGCATTGAAGATTATTTTATTATAATGTCAAATCAGACAGAAACAATGAATTTTGAAATGAATATTGAATGTTTTGATGATGATGATAGTTGTCAATGGGTAAATTTTATAAATAGAAGAAAAAAATCAGATGGTACATTTTATAATGAAATTGTACAGCAAAAATACATATATATGTTGGGATATAATGAGTTATCGGCTGAATATATAATTGATATACCATCTAATATTGATAATAAAAAATATAAAACAATTATATCTTTAAAAGATGATCTTGGAAATATTACAAGAATTGAATTGAATATATATGTTTTAGATACAGAACTTGAACGTACTTTTATGAATATATTGGATAAAGATTTATTTACAATTAAAGAAACAAGTATTACAGATACACAACAAATAAAAGCAAAACATGTTATTTATAGTTTAGGATTAATTGGTTTGATTGGTATTATTTATAAAATTTATAAATGGTTATTTGGAAATAAAAAATGAGTTGATTTATTATGAAAAATGGTTATAAAATATTTATTTTATGTATATTTGGTATATTTATATTATCTATGTTTATATTTATATCAAGTAATTGTTCTTTAGAAGATAATTGTTTTAGTGATGATTTAAATATTTCTAATTATAATGATGATAGTATTTTAATTGAAGATAATAGTGAAATATTAATTGATGAAACTGGTGGCGGTGGTTTCAGAACAGGCGGAGATGAATATTAATAGATTATAGGTGGAACAATAAAATGAATAAATATAATCTATTTTTTATAACATTTTGTTTGATGTTATTTTTAATTTCAACAGTTTCCGCCACATCAATGTATCCAACATGGTATGATACAGATTATGATTTAAGAAGAAATATTGATTTTGGTGGTACAACTTTAGAAATACAAGATGGTTTTGAATTTTCTTTTGAATTGGATTATATTAATGGAATGGGTAATAATTTTGAAACTATTTTGATAACATGGTATAATGCTTCAAGTTTATCTGAAGAAACTGTTCCATTTTTTGTGACAAATATAAATAGTTCTGTTATAAGTACTGTATGGATTAAGTTACCACATAATTTTGTACCTATCGTGACAGATTTTTATATTTATTATAATAACAATACGGCTGTTACAAGTACTAGTAATTCAACATTGGTTTTTAGTGAAAATTTAGTTTCATTTTGGGAAATGGAAGAAAGAACTGCTGCTTTTGCAGGGATGCCATGTAATGATTCTGTTGGTAATAATGATGGTTTAAATGGTCTTGTTGGTCGAAGTTTAGATTATTATGATGATCTTTGGAATGCCTATAGTTATGGTGATAGTCTTGTTAAATATACAACATTACCAGATGATTTAATAAGTGGTTGGTCTGATTTGACTTTATCTTTTTGGATTAAGCAAGATACAAGTAATGATGATCAAGTTATATTTGCATCAGAATTGGATCCTCTTGCATTATCCATAATAATCACAGCCACATCTGAAATAAATATTAATCAAGGCGGTTCTGGTTTAGATTCACCTGTATTAACAATCACAGATGGTACATGGTATTATTTGACTTTGGTGAAAGAAGGAACTACATGGTATATTTATCGAAACGGTGTTCTTTTTGATACATTGACAGATGCAAGTTATACTGATATTGATACAACAAGCGGATTAACCTATTATTTTGGTGGAAGTTTGCTTGGTGGTACCATCATAAAAAATTATAATGGTATACTTGATGATTTTAGATTATATAATACTGCCTTGTCATCAACAGATGTTGAACAATTATATTCTTCAGCAACGTCATTTAGTATTTCGATTGGTTCTGTTCAAAATATATCTGATGTTTTAAGTTTGACTGTATCATTAAATACAGATAATAATACAAGAATTGAAAATGCATCAACTTTTTTTAATTTTATAGTTCAATCAAGTATAGATGATTTGACTTGTAATCTACAAGTGAATGATACAGATTATGGAATAATTGGTTCAAATTATGTATATACAGAAAATGGTACGTCTTATGATACTGATACACCATATACATATTTTGTTAATTATACAAATGATGGTACATGGAATTATGAATCAATATGGTCTGTCATGCATGGTGGAATTGATACTAGTAATGCAACCAGTAATTATACTTTAGAAAATTGTGAATTGTCACCGGAAGCACAGTTTAAGGTATACGTTAAATTTTCTAATTATACTTCTTATTGTTGGACTGGTTTAAATTGGTATTTATTAGAAGAAATATATGATACAAATTATACTATATCAGGAAACCCTATAGAATCTTCTGAAGTACTTTATGATGGTGATTGGACTACTGGTGCTTATTATTTAGTCGGTGACAATGAATGGCATCTTGTAACAAGTTCATATGGCCCTGGTATATTGTTTGAAGAAGCTCTTTATAAAAATGTAAAAGTCAAAAATGATACTATTACGTCGATATATATGAATAATACTATCATAGATGGTACGTATGACTGGGATATAAATTGTACTATCAATAATATTAGTAATATAAGTGAAACTAGACAGATAATTATTGATAATGATAGTCCTTATTATTTTTCAGATTGTCAAAGTTTATCTAATGCAAATTCTACATATTATTTGATTGATAACATTTTAAACCATAACGGTATTAATTGCATTTCATTTATAGCTGATAATATTTCATTAGATTGTCAAAATAATACGATTGATGCCCTTTCTTTTTATAATAATGCTTTTTATTCTGGTCATTCGGCTATCATTGGTAATAATGTCAATAATATATTTATTAATAATTGTACAATCACTAATTTTAATCATGCATTTAGTTATGATACTGTTACTGGTGGAAATATATCAAATACAATAATTAAAGATAATTATTTGGGTATGTATTTACATGATTCATATAAATTATTCATATATGATAATTATCTATATAATTTGACTCAGGAAGGAATTAGATTAGATGCTGTTGGCACGTTATATAGTAACAATTGGCTTACAATGTATAATAATTTTTTTAATACTTCTTGGAATATTCGGAGAACGGCCGATAGTCATGTACGATTCAATACAACAAAACAAATAGGAGATAGAATATATAGTAGTGGCACGGAAATTGGTGGCAATTATTGGACTACCCCCACACAAGATGGTTATTCTGATACTTGTTCAGGAAATGGTTTCTTTTGTAACAGTCCTTTAGCTTTATTTACAAATTTATTCAATCTTAAATCTAGTAGTTATGATTATCTGGTCTTGACAAATAATAATGATACAGTTTCACCTTATTTTTCTGACAATTCAACAAATACAACATTGGTTGGTCGTGAAATTTTACATTCACTTAAAATAACTGATGATTTATTATTGTCCGGATATATATTTAGTTTTGATAATGGAACTGGAACTTTCATAAATGATACTTTTATTGAATTTACAGGTATTTCAAATTGGACTAACATTTCAAAAAATGTAAATAATACATTAGGATCACAGATAAGATGGCAAGTATATTCAAATGATAGTTATAATAATTGGAATAATTCAGTAATATATTCATATAATACTACAAATACTTTACCAACATCAAATCCAGTAACAATAACACCAACACCTGCAAGTGAATTTAATAACTTGACATGTAATTATATATATAATGATACAGATGGAGATATAGAAACAAATGTATGGTATGAATGGTATATTAATGATGTTAAAAATGTTACAACACAAAATTTATCTAATATAAACATCGTTGTTAATGATGATGTTTTTTGTTCAGTCATTGTTGCAGATCCTTATGAAAACAGTACAATTGTAAATTCCAGTATATTAACTATAGGCGATACAACTGCACCAATTTTACATAATCAAACATTGTCTTCAATAAGTCGTGAAATTAATAATGAAATAACAATTGGAATAAATGTTACTGAATTAAATAGTCTTGATTTTGTATATGTTGAAATTACAGATCCTAATTTAGTTTCAGTTAATTTTACAATGTCATTGAATTATTCTAATAATAGTGAAAAAAAATATATTAAATTATATACACCAATTACAGTTGGTATATATACATTTAATTTTTATGCTAAAGATGGATCTGGAAATATAGCAGAAATGTATAATGGAACTTTAAATTTCACTGGATTATCTACAACTCCTATTGTGATAGTTACAGGTGGTGGTAATGGTGGTGATTTAGGTGTTTCTTGTGATTATAATTTTTATTGTGATTTTGGAGAAACAATATTAAATTGTCCTACAGATTGTATATTTCCTTTATATTTAAAACCAAGTGAAATAAATGTAACTTTTGATTTTAAATTTTTATCACTTTCACAATTGACTACATTAACATTACATAATAATGTTAGTCGTGATATTGAAAATGTATCTATTTATTTTTTACCAACTGAAGATGATAATGAATCTTATTTGGATGCTTTAATTGACCTTAAATTTGCAAGGTTTTCAAATATATCATCAACCATATTATCAAAATCACCAACCAATCCTGGATTTATTTATGTTAATTTTATAAGTGTTTTACAGGAAAATAAAACAAATGGATCTTATTATATAGGTATAAATGCCCAAGGAATTGAAGAGAAATATTTAGTGACTTTACAGTCAAGTGAAAAATTTTCAAGTGAAAGTGGTGTAATTATTTTCTTATTTATTTTATTTTTTGGAGGAATAATTTATGTATTGTTTAGATAATATATATTATAATATATATAGTATATCATAAAAAATATTATATAGTATATAGTATATATATTATAGTAAAGTGATATATATGTTAGAAGCTACTGTGGATAAATTATTATTTTTATTAACAAATGCTATTTGGGTAATAGGTATTTTAGGTTATTTATATTATAAAGAAAGAGAAAAGAAAACACCTAAAAAACTTATATAGGTGATTTATATTCAAACATCTTGTAAAGAATGTTATAACAATATAAATTTGGTAGGAAAAATAGAAAAAAATAAATGTTGGTATTGTCGATTTCCAACTTTTATTAATAAATTAACTGCAATTAATGTAAAAAGAATTCATGTTAAAAAATATTGTAGTAAAATTCAGATAAAATATTTTAAAGATTGGTATGAAAACAAAAAATTATCAATGTTTTAATCAATTTTAGTGTAATTTTTGTTAAAAAGCATAACTATATAAATAAGTTTAACATAATATATGATTATAAAGATTATGATGTGATTTGATATGGTAAGAATAAAAGGATGGAAAAAAATAGATACTAATCAGTATGAAAATATATTTGGTAATAAATTAACAATTTTGGGCAATGATCAATCAAAGATACCATATAGTGTAAGAACTAATCAATTTATAATAAATTTAGATACTGGTTCAGATATTTTTAGTATTGGAAAATCTGAAGGTTATTATTATAAAAAAGAAGCAATGAAAAGTGCTATTAAATACATGAAAGCACATCCTAAAGGTTAAAAAGGTTGATAAATATGCCAAGAGATAAAGTTGGAGTTAAAAAAAGATTTGAATTAAATATGAAAATGTATGTCAAGAATTCATCGACTCCATTAACGGCACAGGATGTTGCTAAAAAATTCAATAAATCTTTCATGTATGCTAAAGGTATATTAGAAAATTTAGTTAAAAAGAAATATATTAAAAAATTTAAATTGGCTGATAGAACATTCTATCAAGCTATATAAAGGTGTAAAAATAAATGAATAATAAATTTATGAATGGATTTTTTATTTTAGTTATGTTTACCGCTATTTTATTTATGGGTTCTGGTTTACAATCTATTATAACAAGCAAAGCTGTATATAGTGTTGGTGAATCAGCTAAAATAACTTATGCTGATCAAGCTTCTTTTTGTTCTGGTGATGCAAAAATTCAATTAAAAATAACAAAAGAAGAGCTTTATCAAACAAATTTACCAACTAAACAATATTATATTACAACTTATTTACCTCTTTGGGTAAATTCTGTTTCTTCAATTCAATATTGGTCTATTCCTGATGATGATTCATATGCAGGAATTTATAGGGTAACTGGTAGAGTATATTGTGGAGCAACTAATAATTATGTGACACCTGAATCTTTTTATAGTTTTACAGTTGAAGAAAAAAATACACCTATAGATACATCTTGTGTAAATGAATGTTCATGGGGTTCTGTTAAAGATGTAAATCTAGATACATGTTTACAGATAAGATGTTCTAATTTTGATACAGATCCTTGTTCAGAATGGGGATCATATGAAAGTATACCTGGTTGTGTAGTTGATACACCAATAACTTGTATTTCTGATTGGATAGTAGGTGATTGGGGAGAATGTATAACAGGAATAAAAACAAGGCAAGTATATGATTCCAATAGTTGTACTAATCCAACAGGAATTATGCCTTCAGTCAGAATGTCTTGTGAAATGCCAGAAGTTGATCCTATACTGTGTAATTCAAATTGGGAAGTTACTGAATGGTCTGAATGTATTAATGGAATACAAATAAGAACTGTAACAGATTCAAATAAATGTTCTGAACCAACAGGTATAAGACCATTTCAACAACAAATATGTGCAGATACAGATAATCCTATAAATCCAAATATAAATTATGAACAATATTGTTTAAATTTGGGTTATGATGGTTATAATCAAACAGGACATAATTGTTTTGAATTAAAAGAATTTGATAATAATATGATTTATATAATAATTGGTGGAATTATTGTATTGTTTTTAATTGGTTATACTGTTATGAGAAAATAAATAATGAAGTGATTTAGATATGATAAAAAATATATTGCGTATAAGTATTGTTTTTATTTTTATGTTATCATTTATTTCAATATCACATGCAGAAATAAATGAAACAACAATAATGAATGATATTGAACCTTATACAGGATATTTTGGTCCTAATAATTATTTATATCCAGTCAAATTAATGTTTGAATATACTAGAGAACTATTAACTTTTAATGAACTGAAAAGAGCTGAATTACAAATGAAACATGCTGAATTACGAATTTCAGAATTTAAAGGAGAATTAATTGCTAATAGATCACAAAATGCTTTAAATACCATGGTATTATATCAATTGAAAATAAATGATGTTGATAATACGATTTCTAAAGTAAAAAATACTGAAATGTCACAAATACAATTGCAACAATTAAATCAAATCCAATCTAAATTTAGTAATCAAAATATGGTATTAAATCAGGCATCAGAAAAATATGGTGAAATAGGAAGTTATAATATAAAATCTAAATTTATGAATAAGTGATTAATATGTCAAATAAAAAATTATTTACAATAACAATAATACTTTTATTATTGGTATCAGTATCACTTGGTTTAAGTGCATCTTTATTTGTTGGTGGAGATATTAAACCAACAGTTGAAGGATTGGCAATAACACAATTTGCAGGTAGTCATTGTATTGGAACTAGTGAAAAACCCGTAACTGAGAAATTTGATATGTCTAAAGGTGAAGAATTATCAGGTGCAATGAAAACTGAATTATTCTGTAATGTAAATACACCTTCATGTAAAGTACAGATTGATATAAATGAACCTATAACATCATATTTTGTTTATTATTGTCCTATAGATAGTGATGTAGATACAATATCAGAAGCAGATAGAATATGTAAAAAATCAATTTCTAATGTTGCAGGAGTTTCTGGAAATACACATGTAATAACAAGTAGTTATTTCAATTATAATTCAGAATTCTGGACATCACATGAAAAAGCAATTATATTTGCAAAAGATGTACCTTTTGGTGGATATGTTGATAAAGGAGATATAACAGTTAATCTTATTGCTAATGCTTATACATTAAAATCAGTATCTGGTCAAGGATTAGTTACATTGGCAAAAAATACATGTGCATTATCTGAAATGCATAAATCTGGAAATTATATTTTTGATCAAGATTATATAGATGGTGCAAATACCGGTACAATTAAAGGTGGAGTACTTGGTTTTGATAATGTTATTAATTATATATCTGGATTAACTCCTATTACAGATTCAGCAGATGTTATTAAAAGGAACGATGAATGGGTATATGTAAAACGTGTTGGAGAAGTTTGTCCTATAGAACATACACCATCTGAATTTTCAGATATCAAATATTTTGTTGATTGCAGTATTCCTATAAAAGCAACCGAAATTGTTTGTCTCCCATCATCACCTGGATGTAAAGAAGATGGTACTGAATTTGTATCTACATTAGATGAAATGAGTTGTACTTGGTATGGTGGTGGATTACCTGAAGGATGGTATCCAAAAACAAGTGGTTCAAGTGAATATTGTTTATGGACTTGTGTTGATGGTAAACCTATACCACATAGTTGTCAAACAGCTACTAACTGCATTGAAGGTCAAGTATATGATTATGATAAGCAATCTTGTATTGGTATATCTGATCCAACAATAGCACCTACTCTTCCAAATGGTGAAAAAGATGATAATACATTGTTTATTATAGCCATTTTTGTTTTAATAGCAGGAATTGTTATCTTTGGTGGTTTGAGTTTAAAGAAATAAAAAGATGATTTAATATGGAAATTACAATGTGGCTTATAACAAAAATAGTATTGATATTAGTATCATCTTTTCTAGCTTTTGTTATATCATTTAAAATTTTAAATAATATAACAAAGGATGAAACAATATCTTTTGTCATATCAATAATAATTGGTATGTTTATGGCCTATATAATGTTTAAGTATGCTTTGTATATAACAATTTTTGGTACTGGTGGATTAATAATTATATTGTATTTTCTTGGCGGAGCATTTATATTAAATTTATTTAAAGATATATTGACTAAAAAATTAACTTGAAAGAGATGGAAAAAATGAAAATGTTTAATAATATAAAATCATTTTTATCTTATGGTTTAGTATTAGGAATTATTGTAACTATGACTGGTTTTGCATTAATCAGATTTATATCTGCATCAATTGAATATTTATTTCCTGGATATTCAAATATAAAACTATATGGATTTATGTTTATTGGTGGATTTTTAATTTTAGCAATATCAGGATATAAATTAAGTAAAATAGTTAAGAGATAGATTTTATGTTAAAAGAAATATTTATTGTTTTGATAATGTTCGCTATGTTTGGAATAGCTTTTATTATGATTACTGATAATGGTTTTAATGATAGATTCATGTCTAATACAATCATAAACACAACTACAAATACAATAACAAAAGCATTAGATACTACATCTGATAAAATAAATACCATAACAAGAACAAGTATTTCAATATTGATGCATAATACAATTGATCCTATATCACCTACATTTCTAGAATTGGCCGAAAATAATTGTATTGCTTATGGTGGTTATTGGCACGATACAAAAGATCAAGTGGGATGTTTTAATATGCCAATTGATAGTTTCAATGCAAGAGAATGTATCATAAATCCTGTATATTCATTGATACAAAATTCATGTAATGGTCTTGAAGCAATATGGATTTGTAATTCAGAAAATGTCGGATGTTACTATAATTAAAAATAAAATTAATACTCACTATATTTTATATGGAGGTGAAATATGATGAAAAAACAACTTACAAATTTATTTGTATCGGCATTGCTTGTTAGTTTTGTTGGTGGTTTAGTTGCAATGATACTTAATATGATTTTTGGTGGATTAATATTATCAAGTGCTTTTGCCAGTTTAACAGCTTCAATTGTTGTTTTGATATTATTGACAATATTAGCAAAATCAGCAAATATTGATAATTTATCAGCATTCAATATGATAATATATCTATTCGCAATATCTATTATAGGAACTATAATAGCAACATTTGTACCATCAATAGCAAGTGTGATTTTAGTAATAGATAGTTTGACGTTATCAGGTCTGGCATTTACATTGCTTTATATAATGATAGCTGAAATTATATTGTCTAAGATCTTCAAATAAATAATATAATATAACTACATGACGAAAGAATGATTGAAAGTATATTATAAAATATTAAAGGTGTTAAAAATAATAAATAAAAACAATAAAATCATAATAACAATTGTATCTTTATTAGTCATATTTCTATTATCAGGACTATATATTTCTTCACAATCCATAATAACACCATTATCTAGTCCATCTTTTGAACAATATACTGGAATTCCAACAATATTTTATTGGGGAAGAGTAGATTGGTTTGATACACAATATTCTTCGTCAAATATAGCAATTATTGATAATTATAAATTCATAACACATAAATTTAATTTAAAAGGTGTTGATGATATCAATTGTGGTTGGGGTGGTTCTTATTATGTTGAAGTGTTTAAAGACAATATTTTAATAGAATCAATAGGTAATAAATCAACTTGTTGGGGTGGTTCTACAGGGTCCAATTATAGATCAACACAAACATCTTTTAAAGACGAATATATATCAGCATTTTTTGCACAAGAATATTGGTATAGTGATTATACCCTTTATTCATTAAAAAATAAATATTTTATGCAAACTCCGGATAATGCTTTTGATATACGATTTACACCTGTATTTCATACAATGTCTATAGGTTCATACACTCCAAAAGTATATTATCAAGGTGATAATGTATCTATTTCAATTGATGTCATAAATAATTATCATTCAATAGATAAACCATACAATGATGATCTAATAATTGAGATTGAAACAGAAATATGTCAAGATGTATGGTATGGTGAAGCTTGTAAGACATTATATGCATATGATACATTAAAACAATATTCAAATACAGTTAAATACAATATACCAACAGACTTTATAGTATCTAACTTGACAATTAAACCTTCTGTTAATATATATAAAGACCTTTCAAAATCAACTTATACTGGATTCAATGTATTTCCAAAAGATATCATGATCAATCTTCAAACAAAAGAAACCTGTTATGATTTATTATTGGAAACTACAGGCCAGGAAAGAAATAAAGGAATTGATGTAACAAAATGTCTTGGATTCATACAAATAGATCATAAAGCTGATTTAGAAAAAACAATTGATATTATTCAAAAACCTATAATAATTATAAATGAAACAACCATTATAAATGAAACAATTATAGAAGTTCAAGTAGAAAAAATAATTGAAGTATTTAAAATAAATGAAACAACTATTGAAGTTGAAAAGATAGTAGAAGTTGTAAAAATTATAGATGAAACTCCATATTTAAAATTCATTATAAGAATATTCAATTTTATTTGGATGACTTTTTTAATAGTTTATCTTTATATTAGATTCATTAAAAAATGATGTCTAATACATACAATGTTAATCAAATACTATACCCTATTTGTATAAAACATGTATATTTAAACAACCAATTATAAATATTTAATCAATCACAACATTTTTCAGCATCTTCTTTTGTAATATGTAATGCTTCACAATGTGTACAATAATATTTATTTATTTCTTTAAGATATATACTTTTTTTATCTTTATTATTTTCTATTATTCTTAATGAATATTCAAGTATTTCTTCACATTGTTTTTTAGTACATTTAATAATAATTGGTTCATCTACTAAATTTTCAAATTTAATAATTTTTTCATTCATAATATCAATCCATTTTAATAATTTTTTCATTTATAATATCATTCACACCTTTTTTGTTTTTTCTGAATTATATATTACTGTACATTCTCTATACCAAATAAATTTTTCATTACAATTATGACAAACCATAACATCACTATCCTTTTTTTCTTCCGATGAGTCTCCATGTTCAAAACCACAATAAGGACAAGTTATTTCATCTTGATTATGATAATTAAATTCATATATAATCTTTTCTTTATTAGTCATATTTACACCTAATCTTTTCATATATTTTTCATTTATTTTTTTAAGTTCTTTATGATAATTGTTATAATCATCCATAGATGAGAACCAATTAAGATTTTGTTTTTTAGGCATTGTTTGAATAAAATTATGATTAAGTTTTCTTATTTTTTTCAAACGTGGTTGCCATATCTTTTTAAAATATTCTTCAGATCTAAAAGTATTTTCATTTAAACGCATTTCATTTAAACTTAATATTTTACTTGATATTTCTACACGTGCATATTTATTTGCATTTCTATCAAAGGCTTTGCCAATCCAATAGGGTATTTCAATATAATATTTCATTAATTGTTTATTATTATTATCTACAAAGATACCATCTTGTTTTTTTTGAATGCATAAATATTTTATAATTTTATCTGGTCTTTTAGTCATGATAATTACCTAAAATTTTTATTTTTTACAATTATTACAATAAAATCCTATTATTTTATCATAATAAACAAATACATCTTGTTTTTTGCATGCTGGACAATCCCATTGAACTAAAACGGTACAAAAACCACGTTTTAAAGCATCTAAATAATCATCATATTGTCCTTCATTTAATCCAATAAGATCTGCATTTTTACAAACTTTAACACGTAAATCTATATAATCAGCACTAATAATATATTGATCACATAATAAAGCCATACTTTTTGCTGTATTGATGTTTTCAGATAAAATAAAAATACCTTCTTCAGGATTATTTTTATCTACTACATGATATGCTTTAAGAACCATTATATAACACTATTTCATATATTTTTTCTTCTGTATAATTATCTATAAATATAGTATCATAAGCAAAACAATACCAAATATCATTATTATACTGATCATTTATTCTTAAGTGTTTCATATCATATTCTGTTAAATTTAAAATAGATGTTTTCATCAATTTAAATAAATTTATAACATCATCTGAATGACATGTTTGACCAAAATAATTATCATATGTTTTATTTTCAAACATTATATCTATATGATCTGTTTTTTTATCAAAACTATCTATATTTAAATAATAAGTATCATTCTTAAGACATGGAATTAGTTGTTTTCCATTGTATTCAAATACAATCCCTGCCTTATATAATATATTTGTATTATATTCAAATTCAGGACAATTAAGCAAGATTACATTAGATTGAATGTCTTGTTTATTTAATAACACTGATTCGAGATTGGTATTATTAAATAAACTATTATTTATATATGTATTTCCAATTAAAAAACTAACAACAAATGCAAGAATTAAACCAATAAAAATAGGTATAATAACTTCAAATAAAAATTTTTTTTTATCCATATAAAATCATTATAATCTATTCTTTATATGTATTTATATACTGTAGTATATAGTTAATTTGAATTTTTAATGCCATAAAAATATCCAATGAAAAATATTATAACAAAACATATCATTACAAAACTTAAAACAATAGAATCCAATAAAATCATATTACATAGTGTCATTTATATATCACCTATCATCCAATTGATTATATGACATTAAATTAGTATATGCTACCATAGATAACATTCCTAAAAAGAAAAGTTCAAAATTAAATGATGATATAAAATACATGATACAAAAAACACCACTAAGTGTAAATGGAAACATCATTAACATTCCTTTATTTACTCCGTATCTTTTCATAAAATATCGTAATAATTTATTTAATTCATGATTATAACCATCAATACCTGTCTTTTTTACATAATAATGAATTAATTTATTTGTGTAATAAAAATCAACAAAATGTAATATACCACTAATTATCAATAAAAATATTAAATCCATATAATCAATCCTTATTATCAATATAAACCATTATAGAATATATTATGATTAATGACAATAAAATATTTCCTATCATAAAATCTACACTTATAATCCTAATTTTTGTAAATATCAATAAAAATATATTGATTATTATGTATATCCCTAAACATATATTTATACTATCAATTTTCATATTTTATCACCATAATCCTTTTTACTTTTATCAAAAATATTAAATAAATAAATATCATAAATAATATCATATTCACTTGATTTATTATACCAAATAATCCAATAAAATAAACACTTATAAAACAAATAAAAAACATTATAGTTGCTTTTTTTGGAGTTACTTCTTTTCTTACCATAAAATCACTTATTTTTTTTATATATTTTTATTATCATATATACAAATATTGCAAAACAAATAAATACTAAAGTACCTAGCATAATATGATCATAATAAATTAAAATATTATAAAACATATGCAATGCAAGACCGATAGATATAATTATTGTTAACATATTTTTTTTAATTATTGTTAGCATATCATTATAATTTTTCATAATTTATCACACCTTACTATTTAAATACTCTCGACACCATTGAGAGATATAAGCAGTTCCAATCCAATTATGTTCCTTACAAATACCGTCTTTATTCCACATTTTTTTTAATAATTTATTATATAAAATAGCTTTTTTATTATTTTTTAATTCATTTTCAAACCATTTTATCATGTCTTGATCCGTATCTAAACATCGTATATTATTTTCATCGTATTTAATATCAATCTTATTATCTTTAAACCACCATTTTGATAATAACCGTCCAAATTCATTTCCAATTTTAGCATTATTTAATTCTATTTCTGTATGTGGTTTTAATTCCTTCGTTAAACAATAATAATTCCAACAATCTTCACAAATCTCACCATCATCACGTGCAGTAAAATAACTCGCCATTGATAATGGATCTGAATTTATTATTACATTATATGGTTTCTTTTCACCCTTACATACATGACATATCAATTTTTTATCTTTCATAAAATATCATCTTTTAATTTTTTCATAAAGTATTTTTGTATGAGACTCTAAAATATCTTTTGGATGTGTTTTTTGTACTAATAATTGTTTTTTTAAACTTCTTAGTATCCTTGATATTCTCATATAATCATTGTTTGTACAATTAACATATTCAGTACCAATAAATAATTCAACAACATTTCTTATTGAATATACTTTACCGTATTCCATTTTATTATATACTATATTTGAACTCAATAACATATCATTTACCTATCATTTTTAATAAATATAACTGTAGTATACCAACCCCAAAATATAAAATCAGGAATATATCCATTTTTTATAAATTTTTCGCATAAATTAAATAAATCAACACTTTTTGGTATCATTCCAATTTTTCCAAAACTACCTAAAAATTTTATATTATATTTATATTTTGCTTGTAAAACTATAATTTCATCACTTACATGATCATAATTCCACATATTAAAATCAATTGTTGGTATCATATTAATCATCTATTTTAAAATATTTAAGTAATTGCTTGATTATACATTTATCTATATCAAATATTAATAAAATAAATAACATAAAAATTCCTAAAAGATAATCTTTTGAACAAAATAATTTAACACTACAAACAAACAAAAAGGTCCACAATACATATCCTAATGCAACAATTAATGTATATTTTATTTTAAATAAATTATTATGTTTCTTGGCTGATTTTAATACAGTTTTAATTTCTTTTTCTTGATCTGTCATAATTTAATCACTTTTTTTAATCATTAATTCATAATCCTCTTTTTGCATTTTCACAGGAAGATTAAATTCATTCAAAAAATATACCATTGTTTTTTCATCAAATAATCTATCTTTTAAGATTATATCAACATTTTTTGAAAATTTGTCCATTGTTTCAATTAAACCATCATTACCAATTAACAAAGGCAATATTTCTTCATAACGCATATCTTTTAATAATGGATCAATTATGCTGAGACCATATATAATCTTTTCAGCATCTGTCCTAACATCTTTACCAATAATATTTCTAAAGATAGCTTGTGTTATTTCTTCATACATTTTAATCACCATTCAATTGTTGAATAATCTGTCTTGTCTCAGCACAATCACGCATCAGCTTTCGTTGATTACTATGATAACCCGCTTTACCCACTTGCAACTCATCTCGACAATATTGCTCTGGACAATTAGAACAATATTTCTCATAATAGCTTTTATATATACTTTCCATTCACATCATCTCAACTCAACTCAACTCAACTCAACTCAACTCAAATTAAATTATAAAGATTAATATTACTGATATCAATCCCAACAACTAGTTATTTTTATAACTTTATAATTCCAGTAAACACTATCAATTCCAAAATCTTTTGTCATGATATCATCATTCTGTGGTTCAACATAGATAATACCTCTATCTATCGTATTGAAAGCTACAAGCATATGACTTGTATCTTTATCAAGATAATATAATATAGTACTACAACCAAATATACCTTCATCACGAGCATTTGCTATAAGTTTATTGCCAAAATCAGTACAAATATAAGATTCTGTAAATCTCTTTATATCTGTATGATCTCTCGATAAAAAGGATACAACTTGTTGATATGTTGGTCTGATTATCATTGTATCTATTGATAGATTATAATCAATATTTTCGTATTCATCAATTTTATTAGTTAAATTATTTATTTTATTTGTTAAATTATCTATAATATTTGATTGTTTATCAATATATCTTTGATAATCTGTTTGTACAAATATTAAATATTCTTGATGATCTGTTTGTATCGAACGTATATAATCGTCATAATAATCTTCAGTATCATCAAGATATTGACTTAAATCAGCAATATCATCTTGGTAATTATTAACTATATTTCGATTATTTATTACTGTAAATATCAATAATATTGATATTATTATCAATAAGATTTTTATACCAAAATCATAAATTATCATATTTTTATTATTTTCATATAACAAATCAATCACCAAACATAACAATCAATCCATTTTATCAACAATATTAGTAATAATTCTATTAATAATAACTGAAGATACTTCTTCATTAACTTGCTCATCTATACAATCTCTAACAATTTTCAATTCTTCAACAGTCATTTTTTATCACCAATAATATTTTATACTTATTCATTTATAAATATTTATATACTATAATATATATTATCATTTATACATAAACAGAGTAATTATTTGTATCATCAAAATAAAAGTAATAATACCATAAATAATTGTATTTATATTTCCATAAACAATTGAACATAAAACTATAATTAACACAAATGAAACAAAACAAACACTTACTCTTACCATTGCTTCTAATTTGCCTATTTTATTATGTATTTCAATATCTAAATTAACGATTCTTTCATTAATATTTTCATTAATATTTTCCCTAAGATTATCAATATATTTATAATTTTTAATATCAAAATCACATAATGAATCTAATTCTTCATTTAAACTTGATAAATTATTTTTTATATTCTTAATTTTTTCTTTAATCTGATTCATATTTATCATCTCTTATACAAACAAACACAGGAAATCTTAATGCAGATACTCCATCTTTTGAAGGTTCTAATTCTCTATAACTAACTTCTACAATCTTACCAATTAATTCTCCTTCTTTATGTAATTTTGTTAATAATTCTCTTTCAAAATCTTTAATTCCAGATGAAGCTTTAGTCCTAATAGTTCCATTTTTATTTTGAACTACTACACCATTTATTTGATTAGCAAATTTACCATTTCCATAATAACAATCAATAACTTTTAAATCGAGATTTTCTTTAGGTACAATTTTATACCAACCTTTTCTTGAATTTTCTTCCCAAAACATATCAGTATCTTTTGTTACAACTCCCTCATCACCATTTAAAATTGCCTTTTCATAGAAATCTTTTAATTCTTCTTTATTATTAACAATAACTGAATTTGATAATCTTAAATCAAATGTTTTTTTATAATTTTCCAAAACACATCTTCTATCATTTTGTATATTGTTTCTGAGATCAAGACCATTTATATTTAAAATATCAAAAACAACTATATCTAAACTTTTATTTCTTTCTATAATATTTTCAGCTTTTCGATGCATTCGTTTAGATAATGTTTCAAAATCAGATGATACTATTTCACTATCATATATAACAGAAAAACCGTTTATAGCATCTTTGAATTTTAATTTTAATTTCTCAACAATTTCAGGAAAATGTTCTGTTATATCATTATTTGCTCTTGAAACCAATACCACATTAACTATATCATCATTTTTTGTTATTGTAGGAATAGTTCTTTCTCCATCATATTTAATATCTGCTAGTCTAGGATATGATAATTTATCAAGATTATTTAAATATGCTTTTCCACAAAGTTGAACTCTTTTTAATTTTATTTCATTCATCCCTTTAGCTTTTAATATCTTGTTATACGATTTTAAATTAATACCTATACGCATATTTTTTTGTATTGCTCTAATAATCCAGGCCATATCTTCTGTTCTTGTCTTAAAAATTAAAAAATCTCTTAATTCATTTATTTGTTTATTTCCACTACTATTTTGTAATTTTTTAACAAGATTTGATAATGATTCTGTTATTTCTATATCATTTGAATACGGATTTTGTTCTAAAAATTCACCTAAATCCTGATATTTTTTATGTATCTTTTCATCATATCCAATTGCTTTTGCAATTCCTTTTTTAGAAATTCCATAAACAATTTGATTAAAACATAAATTCATTATTTCAAAATGTTCTTCTGTGAATTTATCAATTGCAATTCTTTGTTTCTCGTTGGATCCACTAATATTTTTAATTTCTTCAAATATTTTCATTTTATATCATCTCTTTCATTTAATAATTATAACTGCTTTATTTTGTCTTTTAGCAGTATTTATTGTATTCAATGTTCCACTATGTTGTTTTTTATCAAAAGCAATCAACATATCAGATTTAAATGTAATTTTTGTATTTCTATCAAAATATCTTTTTGGTGATGGTAATTTAAAATTTGGATATATTATTCTAAATTCAAGACCTTTTTCTTTAGCATATTGTTGTGCAAATGAATCTACACCTTCAGCACCACCTGAAATTAAAATATCATTATCATTAACATGTTTATCTAATACTTCTTTTATTCTTTCATAATTCCACCCAGTACGATTACCAACTATTCCAATTTTCATTTTATATCATCTCTTTCAATCATTTTTTTATATTCTAAATCAACCAATCTACAATTAATATCCAATTCAATTATTCTATATTCTATAGGATCATAACAACCTACAAACCTATCATATGTCATATTTCTTTCGATACATTTTTGTTCTTTAACAATATCACATGTATCAATATGATTATAAAATTCTGGTGGTTTAGCATATGCTAAACATAAAATAAAAAATGCCCACAGACCAATTACAATTAAAATTTTAGTATTATCATTCATATTTGAAATCACCTTATTTTTTAAATTGCTCAACTATCAATCGCATTTCTGCACAACTAAGCAACACTTCTTGTTTTTTTAATAGAATAATCGATCTGTGCTGTAAGATAAACTAAACATTTTTGATCTGTACAATTTAAACAATATTGTTTAAAATACATAGCATACGGACTATCTTCTTTTAAATCATAATTATTCATATTTAATCATCCAAAATTATATTAATAAATTTTTAGAAACAACACATAAAAGCAATTTGATGTATTATTTTTTCTAAATTAATTATCATAATAAATATATTCTATACCCTCACGAATTATATTTATAGTCGATGCATTCCAATTAAATAAATTCATTTCTTTTTCAGCTTTCATTATATTACCTGATCTTCCGATAGATTCATCAATAGATAATAAAAAATTTTCAACAGCTTTTTTATTAACATTAATCCTATTACTATATTCTTGTATCTTATCTTTTGTTAATTTTTTCATATTTAATCATTATTTTTAATTATTTAATACTATTCAATGATTCCATAAATATTTTATTGCATTTTTCACTGCATAAATCAGTCGAAAAAGAATCATTAAAAATATATCCGCCACAATTTAAACATTTACCAATTGGCTCTGATTTATTTTCATCCCATTCAATATATTTTATAATAAAACCAAATTGTTTTTTAGTAGGATCAACAATAATTCCATTCTTTGTTTTTAACCACCAATGTTCTATTTTAGAATTTTTTTGATTAAAGACAAATACATGACCACGTTTTCTTATTAATTCAGGAAAACATTTTAACATTTCTATAGTTGCTTTTTCACACATACCATAAACATTTTTATGTTTTTTTTGATATTTTAATATCCAATCAATGTATTTTTTATTGATTTTATTATCATTCATATTTAATCAGCTTCTCCATACGTATTATATGGTATGTTTTTTTTATTACATCATTGGGTTTTACTTTTACTTTAGGGAATTTATGTAATATTGTTTCTTTCATTTTTTCATGCCCTGCCTTTTCATTCATTCCTTGACTTAAAACAATATTACCAAATATAATTAGTGTTCCATTATGAAATTCTAAATTTTTTAACTCGTTAAAAAAATAAAGTTCGTTCTCTATTTTTTCGATATCTTCTTTAAAAACATTTGTACCTTTAATTATTGGTGGTGGTTAGGAATATACCACCACCGAAGTGAATCCCCAATATGGGTTTAAATTGAGGACTATTACTAAGGTCCACTAAGATTAGCCTCCTCTTCTGCTGTATGGTCTGACTCTGGTACTTCAATACCTTGCTCTATCTTACCACAATTTGAACAAAAATGCTTACATTTTTTTGAGTCTGTAAAATTATAATCGCACCAAATAGTATCTCCATCTTTAAATTCAACACCACACTTCTTACACATGGTTATTATTATACCACAATCTGGACATACTATATTAGTTTCAGCTATGCATTCATCTATTCCCATTCAAATCAACTCCTTACCTGCAAGTTTATCAATATTTTCAATTATATCTTTTTGTATTTGTCCGGCATTTTGTCCATTTATGACTCTTATATTAATAATATTCTTAATATTTTTAATAAACTCTTTTACATCACAAATCTCTAAATGAGAATCATAAGGATCTAATGGCTCACCTGTTACAATATTTTGAGATAATGATATCTTTTCTTCCATAAAGACCCAATCATCTGCAAGGATATCATCAGCCTCAAAGTTAAAAAACTTATCAGTATGTTCTGATTTGATTTTTAATCGTTTACCTGAATATTCAATATAAGCAAATATATCTTTCTCCCATACACTTCTTTTAAATTTTGATTCTGATGTTGCTTTTCTTACGATTTCTTTTAAATCCATAACAATCTCCTTAAATATATATTTTTAATCACTTATAATTATTGGTACTGAATGGGATTTGAACCCACACAAAGAGCTTCAATGGCGTTGCATATGACTACCATTCATATCACGCTTTATCTCTAACCGTGTAATACTCGCCTCGTCTATTTTCGCCACAGCACCATTATTATTATTATTATTAAAGTTGGTGCTTTTACACCAACTTTGAATAGATATCTACTCGTTAATTTGATGTTGGTGAGATTTAAACTCACATCTTACTATAAATCGATAGATAAATAGTCATTTTAATTAAACTACAACATCATAATTATAATGTGGGTTTTTACACCCACATCTATAGATCAATCAATTTAAAATATCCACATACTTCGAGATCCAACCTCAAATATCTTAAATCGCTATTTTTTACATTCCGATGCTGATAGGACTTTAACCTATTGTGAATCAGAATCACAGCACCATTTAATTTCATTTAATTTTGTGAATATAACACATACCAATGGAGGTTGGTACGTGTAGTATAGAGGTTTGAAATATAATTTTAATTTTGAGGGAAACTCACCATTTGAATAAATGATGATAAAACTTTCCTCATTTCATTCTTCTATAAATTTACTCCATGTAAACTTAACACATTTACATTTTTTACATGATCCATGACCTTCTGTAAAAGTATCATTATGTTCACTTCTTTTATGACCACACGTACATAATTCATCTAAAATTATTTTATCTGACATATAAACACCTTATTTGATTATAATTCTTTTAAAAATATCTTTAGGAGTATTACCTTTATCTAAAACAAACTTTTGTTTATCTTCATCAGACAAATATAAAACTAATTCTAAATCAGAGTTAGTTTTCATCTTAATTTTTGCTTTTATTTCTTTTATTTCTTTTATTTCCATTTTTATCATCTCAAAGTTTTACGGTTTTACACCGATATTATTTAATTATCACTCTTTCTTTATATACTTATCTATACTGTAGTATATAAAATTAATTAAAATATATCTCTAAATCACTTAACAAAGGCAAAGTTCCTCTAAAACTATCAATTTCATCCTCTTTTTCATTTATTATAATAATTGATGGTGTTGCCTGAACACTATAAAAAACAGCTTGACTTTTACCATCAACTGTATCTACATCAAATGATTCATAATCAATGCCAGAATCATCTAAAACTTTTCTAGCACTACCGCAATTTTTGCAGGTCTTACTCCAAAAAAATAATATTTTATTTTTCATAACATTCACATTTTAAAAATTTTTTGTTTTATAATTTCAGAAAATTCTTTTGCTTTATTATTTTCTAAAAAATCTCTCTGTAAAATACCAATACTATTTATCAACCAATCACGTTCATCTTTTGTTAATTGATTTTCTTTTTGTTTTTCTGATAATATCATTCACACACCATTTTATCTAAACACCATTTACAAAATAAAAAAACAATTAACCAACATATTATTATTACAATTATATAATCATGCATTATTTACACCTTTTTTAATCTGGTTGTGGCTCTCCACATTTTAAACATATATAATTAAAATGTCCTGCTTCATCAATATTATCTAAAACCACTGCAATTGCGAAACAAAATTGACATTCTGTTTTTTCTTCTTTAACCATAATTGACACCTAACATTCTTGTTTATCATGCCATACACCGCATTCATCACAATAATAATCATCTTGATCTTCATCCCAAATCCATACATGATTACCATTTGTATTAGGACATATTATTTGATTTTCCGGTTCAATATCTGGTTCAGACATCAATCAACACCTATTTTTTTCAATAATAATATTGCTAAATTTTTACATTTTGAATTTTTTTCAAAATGATTATACAAAGCTTTTTGATTATTACCAAAATCTTTTTTACAATTTGGACATTTAAAACTCATCAATTGACACCTAATAACTATGTAACTGTTTTACAAAAAGCATTAATTCATTATTTAAATCATTGATTTTACTTGATAACAATGACATTTTATCAAATATTTCTAAATTATGTTTTGTTATTGGAAAATCTTTACTTGCAATATTATAAAAACATCCATCAAAAGTTTGTTTTTTTATAGAAGCACATTTATAATTATTTGTACTAATATATCTATTATGATGATAACCCAATCTCGGTAATTCAAATCCATCTAAATATAAAATATCATCTAAAATTTCTTTAGATTTTAATATTATTTTATTTTTATTATTTATTTCTTTTAATTTATTTTGTATTGTCTCCATATTTTACACCATAATATTTTTCAATTTAATCACCATTATTATTTAATAATTTGACAATAACATCATCATAACTATCAAATTTATTTTTACGTTTTTCATTAAACTTTTTTAATTTTATTAAATTAAGTCTGGTACTTGTTTTTACAACTATCTGTGTCTCTGTTTCTTTATCAAACATATTAATCATCACTCAATATTTTTTATATTTTTTAATATTAATTCCAACATTGATTCTGTATATATTAATTCATCAAAATCATTTGAAAATGCAGGATCCCAATCTTTTTTAGCTTGATTAATTATAGATTGAATTTGTTTTATTTTCATTATTCATCCCTTTTTAAATCAATATTATTCAATTCTGCAATCTTTCTAAGTCTGATAACTTCTTTACCATCACCGTTATAAATTGCTCCGTTTAACATTTCCTTTAATTCTTCCCTTGTTATTTTCATCTAAATTACCTCCACATACTCTGCAAAAAGGTATTTTTGGAGTTTGTGTTCCACAATTCTTGCATATTATCATATTTATCAAGATCCATCCAATTTATATCTCCATCATACTCTTGTAAACTAATCTCATAAAACCATCTATAAAAATTTTCTTTATCCATTTTATCACTGTATTTCATAACCAAAATTGTTTTTTATCATATTCTTATGATTATCAGAATCAAATAAACCATACCAAAATTTATTAAATTCTAATTTTTTAAGATATTTAGGAATATAATAATATCCAGGAAGCATTGGTGATAAAGATACTAATGTCATGATAGTATCTTTCAATGTATTTTTATTATTAATTGAAATTGATAATTTTTCAAACACTTTCTTAAACATTAAATCATCTCTTTCAACTATTATATTTCTTTTTCAACCTATTATAACTAAACATTATTTTTTCAACTTGTTTAATTGAAAGTTTTGAAAACTTTGATACAATATCTACAGCCAACATGTTAATTACTCCTGAAACTTTTACTTTTTCATAAGCTTCAAATTCCTGTTTTGTTATATTTGTTTTAAAATCATCCACAGAAATTTTTATATCTTCATTATATTTATCATCAATTAATTTTTCTGTTGCAAGATTTGTTATTTTAATCGATGTATTACCATGATCATAAATTTTTGTTTTAATATCTATATCATTCCAAATTTTTTCATTTTCATTATCCATAAATTATCACAAATTATTTCTTATAACACTACATTATCACTAATAATATATAAAGATTTCTATACTACACAATATACTTTTTATATAAAATATAACTTATTTTAAATCAACTCATGCAATCATTTTAAAACAAACCAAATCATAAAAATCATTCTAATACAACCAAGATTGTTTTAAATTAAAGTATAAGTTCTTTCCAACCATTATACGTATAAATAGATGGTATATCACCTATATTTAATGATTTTTTACCGACCAATTTTAATAATTTATTATAAATACCAATCTCAAAATAACAAATAATATTATATTTAACAAAATTCAACAACAAATAACCCTCCATTATACCTGTATCATAATGTTCAGACAATTTTGTCAATTTAAATTGTTGCCTAAATCTATTATTTGGAAAACTATTATTTTTTAATATTTCTTTTATTTCAATAAATTTTACTTGATTTTTAGTAATCACTATAAAATCAGAAGGCATTGCTCTTGATAAAACTTGACCATTGATATTCATTCTTGATTTATCTATCTGTAACTTTATCTTATAATACCCATGATCCTTACAATACTTAGAAAATTTATTTTCAGTATATTGACCTTTATTTTTTTTAGGCATTAAATATCTCCAATTTTTTCCATAATTGCTTTTACAACATTAACAGTAACTGCATTCCCTGCTGTTTTATATAACTGTGTATCACTTGCGACTTTCCGTGCTTTTTCATAAAATGAATCATCAAAAGAACCATCATCTAATATAGGACAAAAACCTTGAAGTCTATATTAAACAATCAATATTGATATAACTAGACAATCAAATCGAATTTAATAATTCTAATTGTTGTAAACATTGTATTCGTCTATTTAAATGCATACGTAAAAAATAATCATCAGCAAATTCTAGATATTTTGTTAAAAAATTGATATCATTAATCTTATCAATAGCAGATAAACGATTTCCATCATAATTATCTGTTAACGAAAGTTGTTTAAGTACTGTTTGATTATCAATAAAATCTTCAATGATCAAATTACGCATGTATCTTTTTTGTTCAACAAAAACATGATTTTTAATAAAATCAATATCATTGATTGTATATAATGCAATTTTGTTGATATGAATTGAATAATTTCCTGTTAAATACATTTTTATTATTGTTTCATTATCAATCATTTTCATTGAATTAGCTACGATTTTATCACTATAATCATAATGTATCAATTGCTTAAATATTTTTTGATTATCTATTTTATCAAGAATCAATAGCATTATATCAGAATCATCAACACAATAAATCAAATCAATTAATTTTGATGTTGAATTGATTGAATTAATATATCGTAATTCTTCGTCAAATGTACAAAATTGATTATTATAGCAACACCAATGTATTTCAGAACAATTGATAAAATCAGATGATATAATTGTTTGATTAGAATATTGATGATATAAACCATATAAAAGAAAAGCTAAAATCATAATTAAGCTAATTTTAAATATCAACGATACTGTTGATTGTAATATTGTCGGTTTGTTTTTAATCATAGTTAACACCTTTTTGATTTAATTTGAAAGATTAAAAAATTTGTTAAAACAAACCAATCAAACTTTCCTCTTTAAATCAAAATTTATTTTTATTTTTCCATGAAATTAGCACTCAAATCATCTGCAATATGAAAAAGTTTAGAAATTTTTTGATTATTAAATGCAGTAACAACATCTATTATATCACATTCTTTACAATAATCCATACACATATACATACCCATATGATATTTAATTGCATGTTTTTCAATATCAGTTAATTTAATAAATTTCTCAATTCTTTCTATTGATACAGAACCATGACCTTTTGGTGCTGATTTATTTGTTACATATTTATTTCTTTTTTTATCATAAAAATTAATTTTTACCACATCATGAAGTAATGATAATATTATCATTGCATCTTTTGGAATATCCAAACCTGTCATTTTCTGTAATTTTTTAAATGTTTCAAATACACTCCAACAATGTTTGACCAATCCGCCTTTAAAAGCATAATGATATCTAGTAGATGCAGGTGCATCGAAAAAATCACTTTCTTCTAAATATTTAATCAAATCATTCATTCCAAGACGTTTAACTTTTCTCAATTCATTTATAATATTGTCTTTATCATTATCCATTTTTAATCACTTTTTAGCTCTATTATCTAAACATTTTTTAGTACAATATTGTTTTTCATATTTTTCATTACGTTCTCTTAAAAATGTTATACCACATGTTGAACATTTCAAAATATCACTATCATCAAAAAACAGTTTATAACATAATTTAATTTTTTTTATAAAATTTTCAATAGTTATTTTATATTTTGATTTTATAGGATTTTTTAAACCAATTTCATGCCATGTAAAGTATATTAACATTTCAATATTATTATTATATTCATTTATTAATTGTAATATATTACCTGAAAATTCTTCATATACTCTATATCTAAAACCATCACATCTATTTGCAATTAATAATATACTATCATCACTATTATACATTTGCTTCAAATTAAGTTGATATCTCATTTTAGATCACTTCTCAAATAACGATTTTACTTCTTCTTTTTGAATTTTTATATATTCTTTATCTAAACTTAAATCAATACGTTCTTGTATAATATCTCCCTTTGTTTTGACATTTGTCATTTTATTTAAACATCTTTTACATGTTTTTTTTGTCCATACTGTAAAATAACGATGTGTTTCTTTATTATCCTGTTTAAGCAATGTTAATTTTCCAACTAATTCACTTGTCCTTTTACCACAAATATCACAAAAACTTACAATTGTTCTTCCCATAATTAATCACTTCTCAATATCTAATTTTTTAATCATATTTTCAATTTGTTTTTCACTCATTCACCATAAATGACCAAAATCTGTATAACACATTTTTTTATCAAATGCTCTCAAAACAGTAATAAGTGGTGTTGATATACGATCCCAATATTTCTCTTTATCATATTCATCATTATTATCCATATATTCAGATTCAGTTATACCACGTTGTGTTTTATCAATATCTTTACGATATACAATACCAAGTTCATCTAATTTATCTTCAAAAACTTTTAATCCTTGATCCTTTTTCAATAATAATAAAGAATCAATCAATTCATCACCATGTTTTTTACGAACACTTTTTTCACGTAAAATTGATGTATCAATCTGTAATTTTTTTCCAACAATATAGTTTATTGTATCACCAATTTCAATTGATTCATCATCATTATCATTTAATCTTTTTATTAATTTTATTTGACATGGTATTGAACCAAAACATAAACTTCCATTTTTTGTAATCTTTTGTTTACCTGTTTTCTTATCAATCATTGGACCTCCATATGTAGAATAATGTCTTTGATATACTTTTTTAAATACTAAATATTCTTTATCAAGTTTATTATCAAAACACATTTTTTCATATTTTGAAATTTTATCTATCCAATTCTGTTTATTAAATTTTTCTAATAATATATCTGTTACCAATTCTTTTTGAAGTATTTTCGCTAATGGATTTGTATCACTTCTTTGATATTCACCGCCTGTTGTTTTAACAATGTCATCTTCTAGATAATAATATCTATTTTTAACAACAGACAAAAAAGCAGGAATTGTTTTTTCAAGTTCAAAAACACAATAATAATTCCTTTTAACTGTATCTGTCATATGTTTATATGGTTTATTTAATTTTTTATTTACAAATTTAGGTGTATTTTTAACATGGAATGTAAAAGATAAATTAAAATTTTTAAACATTTTATCAAAATATTCAAAAAACGCAATATCCAAATCATCGGTTGTTCCATTATATGATAAATTCTTTAAATAGGATGAATCAGTTGCACCACAAATATTCATAAATCCTAATTTCTTTGTAAAAATCAATGTTTTCTTTAATGTATATCTACCACAAGTTGTTACTGTATCTGCTATATGAAACATAAAAAACCTTGAAGATCTCAAACCTGTAAAACCAAAAGCACCATTTGCTATAACTTTTAAAGCACTATCATTGTTCAACATAACGTAATATTCTGCCGATTGATAAAAACTAGAATTTTTATTTTTTTCATTGAATATATATTTAGATTCATCTCTTGCTATTACAGCATTTTCAACATATATCGGTAAAAATCCTTTTTGTTTCTTAAAAAATCTATGTGGATGAAAATTCCATTCGTGTTTTGTACCTGCTAAATTTTTATCATTATTTATATCAGCAGGTGTAAATATCAAGTCATGTTTTTTTGCATATTCTTGTGCTTTTTTTCCTTCATATTTATCAATAAATTCAAACATTAAATCTTCCAAATCAGTTTCAGTCATTTCAATATTTAATGTTTTTAAATAAGATATAATTTTTTTATTATCTTTCAATTCATCCATAATAAATAAAATATTTGTTTTCTCTTCACCAAAAACTTCTATTAATTCTTCTTTTGAAGGCATCATATTTGTTACATATGTTTCATTTGATATATTAAAAGTCATTATTGTTAAAGGATATTCTGATTTAAAATCATAAAGTTTTACATTTTTATGAAATCCCGGATTTTTACAATAAGGATATCCTCCACCAATTTTTATATTTTTTCTTTCTTCTGATTCAAATTTATTAGGTTTTGATTCAACAATATAATGATGTTTATGATTCAATCTCACCAAACCATCATCTGTTGTATGTGATATAAACATAGCATCTTCAGGTGTACATTTTGTTTTGTTGCAAACAGCAAATAAAATATCATACATTTTTACTTTCTCATCAATTTTTCTCATTAAAGTAACATCTTTTCTATTATATTCTTCAAGTAATTTTGGATTATTTTTCCATAAAGAATAATATCTCCCACGACCAGCTTCAACTTCATCAGAAAAATCAATTTTTCCGTCACTTAATATCTCTTGTGCAATAGCTTCTAAAGAATATTTTTCATATTTTATTGCTGAATATTTTTTCATTTTCAATAATTCATCAATATGATTAAGAAATTTTATATCATATGAAAATTTCCTTCCTTTTTCTATATGAAAAGCCATTCGTTGTTTTAAATATAACATATCAAATAATGAACCATTCCATGCCGTCATTAAATCATAATCTTTAATGACTTCACACATGTAATTTAATAAATTAAATTCATCATCAGCATTTGGATCATCTAAATTTTTATTAATATAAAAAAATTGTTTTCCTTGTTTATCTTCAAGAGCAATTGACATTATTTGTTTATCTCCTGTAATCACACCTCCTCTATCATCTTTTTCCATTGGTTTTCTATCATCTGTTTCAAGATCATAAAACAATACAGAATAATTTGAAAAATCATAATTTTCTGTATGATCTATAACAAATCTTTTTTTAGATGTCAAATCAGCTTCAAATGTTTTTATATTGTATTTTTTTATAATAGAATTTGCATAATATCTATCATCATTATTTTTAAGATATAATTTTATGAAATCTCCATTTGTTGCATTATATTCAACTGCTTTCTTAAAAAACTGATTTAATATTTTATTAAATCCAAAATTATCTTTATTTCTAATAAAATCTTCTCTAGTTATATAGAAAAAATTATCAAAAATAATTGTTTCATATGAATATTTATCATTTTCTTTAAACCTTATAACAAGTTCATTTCCAGGTTTTTCTATGGCCTGTATAAAAGTTTTCATAAATTACATTACACCTTATTCTTTATATACATTTATATACTACAATATATATTATAAATTACTATATTTAACAGTATGTCCTTCTTCTTGAAAGGCCAATATTCTTTCTTTCGTATGTTCTACAAAAAAAGGCATATCATCATTAAAATCATAAAAAATAGGTTGTTTTTTACCTTCTTTTACACGTAATACCCTACCTAAACTCTGTATTGTCTTTATTGACGATGCATTTCCAGTACAATTAATTATAATTTCCAATGACTTTAAATTCAATCCTTTAGAAACTATTTGAGAAGTACCAATCAATACTCTAGTATGTCCATTCCTTGCATCTTTTAGAATTTTTTCACGTAATCTATCACTAACAGATCCTTGTATAAAAAAACTATCAATTTTTTCAAAATCCAACATTTCTTTTAATAAATTACCATGAGAAATCCTATCAACCAATAACATTGTAATTTTTCCTATATTTTTAACACAAATATCAATTATTTGGCTATTTCTATTTTCATGTTCAAATAACTGTTCCTGAACATCATTATAATTCCCTTCCAATATAGAACCAATATCATAACTTAAAAATTCAATTCTTGGTTTCATTATAGTTCCATCACCAATCAATGTCTGTATAGGTATCTTATACACAACATAACCTAGATTTTTATGTAATTTAAGAGCATCTATTGCTTTTATATTTGGAGTTCCTGAAAGACCTATACGATATTTAGAATTAACAGCATTATTAAACAAATTATCATAGCTTTTAGATTTATTTAAATGACATTCATCAGTTATAACCATTTCAACATTATTTAAATATTCTCTCATTTCCTTATTTTTTATTTTTTGTATTTCAATTTTTTTCTTTAATTTATTCAATTCATCTTCTGTATAATCTTCTTTACTATCAATTTTATCAATTTTCAATCTTGAATTTATAGTCTGAATTGTTGCAACAGTTAAATTTGATTTTAAATTTATTTCTCCTTTTGTTATTGTACCAATCTGCCCTTTCATTCCTAAAACTTCTTCAAACTCTCTTATACTTTGATTAAACAATATTTTTACATCAACAACAAATAATGTTGTTGTGGGTTTTCTTCTATATATTTCAGATGCAATTATCGTTTTTCCACCGGATGTGGGTACAGATATAATAGATATTTTTTCATATAAAGCCAAATCAACTGCTTCTTTTTGATAATAATATAAATCAATTCCTATCAATTTATCTCTCAATTGACTTGTTTCTGAAAATTTTTTTCTCTGATCTGTTATTGTTATAGGACAATATTTTTTGGTTGCTTCAGCATATAAATTAATATAAAATATCATTTTATTCAATAAACCAATTGGATATGAATTATCATAGTTTTTCATATGATATATTCCATCCCAATCATTGCCTGATTTTATTTTGACAGCTTTTATTATTCTTGCCAATATTTTCTTATCATTACTTGCAGAATATGAAAAATATTTATCAATTATCTTATCAAACATCTGTGTTGTTTGATTATTAAAATGAATTCTTCCATGTTTTAAAATTAAATTGAAATGTTCTTCTTTACTATCTATACCACTTTCTTGACATAATTTTTTATATCCACAAAAAAAACAATCACTACAATTTCCTTTTGTTTCTATGCCTTTTTTACTTGGTATCCAATCACTAAAATTCTTTTTTAAATGAATTTCTTTTATAAAATTCTTAATTTTTTCATTTACATTCACAATATCATTCATTGTAACTATTTTCGATCTTGTTTTATCTATTTTTAGATACTCCCAAATAAACTTTTTAGGTAATTTACCATGTTTTCTATAATAAAGATAAGCATAAAAATACATTTGATTATAATGTTCTTTCTTAAATCTAGAATTTGTTTTCCAATCAACTATAATTTTATCTGAATATAATAATTTATTTTTATTTATTATTTCAATTTCTTTATTATTAAATTCAATATTTTCAGTAGTTGCTTTCACATCCACAAATCCTTTTAAAAGATAATCATCTTGTATTTCAAATTTTTCTTCTCTTTTCAATATATTATATTTTTTATCTTTTCCATTTAAAACAGCATTCCAATAATCATCTTTTTTCAATAAACTATTATATACTCCTCTATTTGTTGTATGTAATTTTTTAGATTCCCACATATTATTAAATATTTTTAAAGACTCCTCGATTGATTTATCATGTGTTGTTTCAAGAATAAAATGTACAATTATTCCTGCATCAGCATATGCATCTGGTACATCAATCTGTATCATTTTCAATATATATTGATAATAAAAAGTACGTTGACATGTATCATATGTTGATATGGCCGAATGCGACACATTAAAATCATATTTTTTAAACATAATAATCACAAAAATAAAGAATTTAAAACCTGTTTTTAAACAGATCTTAAAATTTTAAATCAAACAACAAACTTTTTAATAACAAGTTTTGCATTTTCTTTACCATCATATTCTCCCATTGATTTTTTTACCAAAACTTTCTTGCCTATAAGTGCTTTTGAATAATCTAAATCACTTTGTTTTTGATCTGTATCTGGATATGCTTGATAAAAAAGACACCTCATTTTTTTAATAAGAGATGTAAAACTATCTTTTAATTTCTCAACAGTACATGCTTTACTTATAGTTGGAAAACCAATTTTTCCATCTTTATCAACTCCATAAAAAACAGACGGTATTGGTTCACTATATTTATAATTACCAGTTTCACCATCTATTTTTATATTTCTTGATTCTTCAAAACAAACAATAAGTTTCTTTTTTATATATTTTGAACTACCATCACGTGATGTGTTTATTTTATCATTTTTTCTTACAGGTTGACTATAGACTTTTTCAATTGTTAAAACTTTCCCTTCATCTGGCCAATTTTCATCGACTTGTATTTTTTCATGTTCTTTCAATCCTTTTTGTTTATCTGAAAAACCCTCAGTTTCAATGATTTCATTTTCATCTTCTTTTTCACTATCTTGTTTTTCATTATCAACCTTAGTTAAATTTTCAGTTACTTTATTATGATTTTCTTGTACTGATGTTTCAGAAACTGTTTGTTTTTCAACTTCTTTTTTAAAAAGATCCTCTTCATTATCTGAATCTATCTTTGTAGATAACTCTGGTTGAGATTTTTCTTCTGCTTTCTCTTGATTTTGTTTCTGTGATTTTTCTTGTTTTTCGCTTTCTCTAAGTATAGATTCAGTTTCTTTATTCAATAGATTTTCAGAACCTTCAACTTTCTTATTTTCTGACTGTTCAAGTACATCTTTACTTAACAGATTATCTGATTTTTCAATCTCCGTTTTTTTTTCATTATTGTCTTCCATATATTTCATCTCTTTTTTATATTTGTTGAGTATAATTTTCATTTAATTCTTTTACAATCATTTTTTCTTCTTCTGATAAAGGATTAGATTTAAAATATTTATCAATCATTTTATCAAAAATAAGTTGCATTCCATTTACTGATAATGAACTTGCTCTTTTTTTTATAATGGTTCTTCTAGCATATGTTATTTTAAAATGTACATGTACTATTTTCATATCTTAATCACTTTTCTCTTTTAATTAAAGGACACAATATAATTCTAAAATTTTCATTTTCAATCAATAATGGATAATTTTTTGAAAAAGATAATTCTATTCTTTCATTAATTTTATTACTTGAAATTTTTATTAAATTAATCACATAATCTAATAATTTACAATCAAAACCTGTTGTATTTATAGTTTCATTTTTAGGATACTCAAATTCATTATATATTTCATCATGTTCATTTATAAAATAATATAATATATTTTTAGAAAATTCTGTTTTTGCCTGAATATATAAAGAATAATCATTACTTACAATACCTATTTTTTTTAAACTTTTAAATTCATCGACATCATATCTATATTTTACTTCAACAATATCTTTTATTTTCTCTATTGCTTTAAATATTTTTTTTTCATTCATCTGTTAATCACTGTTCTAAAATTTCTAAATTTTGGATTGTGTTTTTTAGCTTCACTTATTGATCTAAAAAACATATCTACACATTTTTCGGATTTTTCATGTCTTGCAATTATATGCATAAAACATCAACCATTTTTATATGTTACACTTATATTTTTATATATTTATATACCTTTCTATACTCTAGTATATAGAAAATATTAAATTTTATTTATTAAAAAACATACCAAGTATATAGAAGATACTCAATATAAAAAATACTGAATATAAAAAAATAAATTGAAACATAATTGTTAATTCTAAACATTTACATTTCAATAGTATAACTTATTATTTATATTTTCAACAAAGATTTCTCATATTCTGCACGTGTTATCAAATCATGACCCTCAGCCATTTCAAGAACACTATTAACAATCTCAGCTTTATTGACTTCTTTGGCAACTATATCTTTATCGACTTTACGTGCTTCCGAAATAAAATATTTAGCAATTTTTTTAGATTCAATTTTATTAAATGTACCTTTCTTTATCTTTTTAGATAAATTTTTGGCCCACTCTAATTTGCGTTTGTATAATATTTCATCATTATCCCAAATTAAAGCAACATTCCATGTATCCCAGTTTGTCCATCCATTATAAGTCATTTTTGATCACCATTTTAAATTTTAAACAATTTCATATAATGCTATTCTTGTTTTAAACCAATTTCCATTATTTTTATCATATGTTCTTATTTTTGTTGTTGTAATGTCATATGTCAAACCTTTCTGTATTTTTGGACTAACATCCAAATCAAAATTAGCAATTTCAAATGCTAAATCTTTTTCTGGATTTAAAAATGTTCTTCTATTAATACTTTTCTTGAATTTTTTTAAAACATCTCTTTTATTCATTTTTGATCACCATAAATCTTATACTCATATATTATGTTAAACTTATTTATATAGTTTTGCTTTTTAACAAAAATCAAATTAATTTTTGTAGTTTTTCAACATATTTATCAAAACCATTCTTTTTACAAAAATTAATTGCACCAATTATTGGACCAATTGAATTTTCAGCATTACAAGAAGATAAACTTACAGATGTATCCCACATATTGTTTATATCAGTTTCCAAAGCAAGAACATCATTGTGTGGTATATCTGAAAATTTAATAACAGCCTGCAATGCAAAAATAATTGTAGAATGCCAACCATCAACATCTGGAAGATCAACATCAAATAATAATTCAACCAATGGATGATTTTCCAATTCACCAATAGATTGAGGAATATTTTTCATAGTTCCATTTAATTTATGATGAATTGATTTTACTTTTTTAATCTGCAATAAAGCTTTTTTTCCAATCTTAAAAAATCGTTTTCTAATAAAAATATTATCTCCATCTTCATTCAAAGATTCTATCTTAACAATTCTATTAGCAGATAAATTGATAGTTTCTGGTAATCTCAAAACTCCTGCCAAATCTTTACGATCATCTGATACAATTTCAAGACCATAATATTTTTTTGAATATTCATTTATTTCATAAGATAATGTTTTAACAAATTTATTAAATTGTGGTTTCAATATATATAAATCACGTTTTATAATATTTCCAATAGATACATATACATGAACACCATTGCCTGATATAACAATCATAAACCTTTTTACACGATTTTGTTTTATCAAGGATTCTTTTATAATATTATATAATAAAATCAATCTTGATTCAAATTCTGGTTTTTGTTTGTCTTTAAATTCAATATCTAAAGATATCATGTTAAAACCAAGTACGTTTTCATTTTTTCGATTAATAGGTTCTTTAAGTGGATTATAATTCATATAACAATTTGTATCTTTATTTTTATTTACCCAATTTTTTAATTCATTATAAGATTTTATGAAATGATTTTTTGTAAAAAAAACTTTTTTATTATCTTTAATCTTAAAAGTAGAATTACAAGAATAATATTTATTTGGCATACAAACAAAATTATAAAATATTTCCAAATCATTATTCATAAAAATCATCTTTTAAGGTACTATTCTACCATATTTATCATGGTTAGGTATATCCCATTTATCTATTATTTTATATTTTCTTAATTTTTTAGTACTTCGTTTCATATCTTTGATTGATTTTTGAATGGTTTGATTATCCCTTTTTAATTTATCTTTATGATCTTTTCTATATGTTTTTGTCATTTTATATCACTAAATCTCAATATTTTTCTACTTTTTCGTACTTTGATTTAATATTATTTTGTTTATTAAATAATAAACAACTACATTCAGTATCAATACCAATACAATTATTAACACATTCTTGTTTTTCTATACAATCATTACAATGCATTATGTTACACCTTTTCTTCTATTAATGCCGTTTTTAAACCGAAAACACAATTTTCAAGATATGTTATAATCGTTTCTAATCTTTCTATTTTTTCATCTTTAGTTTCACTTATCATATTCACACCTATTTAATTTCTAATATTTCATCCAATAATTTAATTTTAGCTTTTTGTATTTTTATTCCTATCCAATTATTATTATTTTCATAATCTTTTAAAAGTACATTTTCATCTATTACCATTTTACCTATTTGTTTTTCCGATAGCATTGTTTGCACCTAATCTTTTTTATCAATAAATATATTATCTGCATAATTATTTGCTACAATAATAAATTTAGTTTTTGATTTATTCCATATTTTAATACTATCTCCATAATTTAGTTCAATATCACCTGTAAATTTAAAAATTTTCATGAATCACACCTAATTCGTTTTTTATAACAATCATTACAATAATAATATTCATTATGTTTAAGACTCCAATCACCACATCTTTCACACATAAGAGGTAATCTCTTATTGCAACCCTGTAACTTTTCTTTAGATATTATTCCTATTTCCATAATTAACACTTAATCTTTAATCATATTTTTAAAAGTTAAATATCTGCTTTTTCCCTTATATTCTAAACCATATTCAGTAAAACATTTATTACAAAATCCTTTAGCATCAAGATTTTCTTTCCAGGATCCATATGAACCTATTGTAATTTCACCATCACAATTGGGTTTTTTACATTTTCCAAGTCTAACCATCACTTCACCTCTTTATCTTCAAACTATTCAAATTATATAATCCATCTTTATATTTATCCTTATCACCATCATTTTCATTATTCTTTTTAATATTTGTATTATCACGCACAATTAACATACGCAAGTTACGTTTACAGTTTCGACATATAGTATATTTAGTTAAAATATCTTTTTTAAAACAATTCTTACATAAAATCAATCTAGGATATATTATCGATCCTTTTTTAATTTTATTGTCATATCTACATGTATATCTTTTATTTCTACGTTGTTCTTTATGTTCATGATCATATTTTTTATGATATTCTTTAATTTGTTCTTTATGTTCTTGATAATATTTTTTATTATATTTCTTTGAATATTCTTTAATTTGTTCTTTATGTTCTTGATAATATTTTTTATTATATTTCTTTCGTTGTTCTTTATTCATTACTTCACACCTTATTAAAAAATTCAATTATATATCTTAACATATATCCAATACACAAACCAAATAAAAAATTAACCATAATTAATCACAATGTATTATTTTGAATATAATATGGTTCAAACATTATCAATTCCAAATTATCAATTATTTTTTTAAAACTTGTCTGATTTCCAGACGGTAAAACTGTAAAAATATATGAATGAAAATAATTATCAAAATGATATTTTTCTAACCAATAATTCATTCTAATCATTTGTTTTTCTGCTTTCAATCTACGATTGAATTTTCTTGATGTTTTTATTTCAAAATAATATTCACCTGCATCAGAATCAATATATAAATCCGGTGTAGCTATCACTTTACCACCACCACCTTGCATTTTATATTCCATTTTTTTATTTTTAATTGTTCCCTCATCAAATCCTAAATATTTATATGGATTTTCATATAATTCCTTGACAATATTTGTATGTAATCTTTCACTTCTATCAACCATCATAAATCACCTAAAATTTAAATAAACTATTCTTGAATTTATCATAATTATTTTCATCAACAAAATAAGATATAGACTTATCCATTTTTACTTGATTTTTTGCTTCCATTGTTGTTATGACAGTACATTGAAGATATACCCACTTTTCAATTATATGAAAAGTCATTAAAGATGGATATGTTTCATTATTTAAAAACATCAATGTATTCAATATCTGTGATAATGTATCTTTAGGTGTATCATCACCAAACTTTTTAAGACTTGGATATTTTTTTAAAAGAACATAATATAATTGTTTTGTATAAAAATTCTGTCTAGCAACAATTTGTGATGTATCAGACAAATAATATCCTTGATCTTCTGCATTTTTTTTAGTGATTCCAACCAATAATTCCCTTAAATTAGGTATATACAAATTACGTATTGTTTTTAATCTAGAAACATCACTTCGTTCATATTCTTTAGTTCTAATTTCTTCATTGATTTCCTGTTCAGTTTTTTCAATTCTTAATTCATTTAAACTTCCATACAATGAAAACAAAATACGTTTCATCATAGGATAAGGCAACCCGGTATTTATGTCTTTAGCATCTGCTCTATACTGTTCTCTATACATTTCAATTGATTTTTTAAAGGCAAGTGCATCCAATTCAGGTATTTGTTTATGTATCTCTTCATCAAAATATTCAACTTCCTTAAAATTATTAAGTGGAACAAAAATATCTTTTTTCATTATCATTTCACGTAAAATTGATGATTGTATATGTGCTTCATCTGAATCTAAAAGATTTTTTGTTTTTTCTCCCAAAGAAATTTTATTATATCTCCAATCAGATTCAATGGATTCAGCTATTTTCAATAACTCTTTTCGAAGATAGTTCTTTCTAGCTGTATCATAGTTCATTGTCATGCAAAGACTCGCTGTTCTTGGTTGTTTTCCACTATTCAATTTAGCTCCATCAGATTCTAATCTATGAAGATTTAATTGGAGATCTTCAATGTTTCGATTTAAATTAGATTTTGGATTTGATAAGGCCTTACCAATTTCCTCAACAACAACAACATCAGTTGACATGGCTCCTGGAACAGATACATTGTGTATATTTTCATCAGGTAACTGTACATTTTGATTAGCACCACCAAATAATCCAGGACCACTTAAAAATTCAGATGATACAACCCTTATATTTGTAAATTTAATATTATTAAAAATTTCCAATATATATGACTTACCAACATCTTGTAATCCTGCATATAATGTATGTACTCTTTTATCAGGATCAAAACCACAAAATTGAACCAATAACTTCAGTGTTTCCAACCAAATTAATGTATCTGATTTCTTTTTGATTATTTTTAATTTATTTTTTTTTATATGACTAAACACAAAATCATAAATCTGAATAAATTTATGAACAGTAATATCTGGAAACATATCAATTTCTGTTATGTTTGAATTTTCTTCTTCAATCAATTTCATTAATTTAAGATGTAAAAGACTTGATGATGTACCTTTCCTTACATATCCATATCCTTCATAATATGTTGTTCTAAGAGGTACAAAAGATTCCAATAAAATTTTCTGTTTATCACCATCTATACTATGAACAATACAATCATACACATAATATTGTATTGATGATGATGGATTTTGTTTCAATATATTAACCGGTATTTTAGGTGCTTGTTCATCAAAATTATTTATGGGTCTTACATTTTTAGCGGACATGAAATTTAATTCAGTTGCAGAACATTCATAAACATCATCATCTTTTTTCAATTCATAATATAATGGTTTAGAAATACCTGTTATAGTTCTATTGATCTCAACACTTATTCTTAATATTTTTGGATAATTTGTATTTATTGTAAGATCTGTTATTCTTTCAATCTTATTAAAATTTCTATGATTTTTTATTTTTATTTTATTTTCCTGAAAACTATCATCTCTAAAAGCTTCTTCAAATTTTAACATTGTATTTGTAAATTCTGATTTTGGAGAAAAATGTATAAAACCCTGTTCATCATCTGATTGTTCTTCGTCTGATAATTTTTCAGATTTTAAATTATCTTCATAATCATCATTAATAATCTTAAAAAATATATTATTAACAAATAATCTATCATTTTCATTAAAAAACAATATATTATCCGGACCAAATTTTTTAGAATGTTTATTTAAAAAACTTATTTTATATTTATCTAATTTAAAACCAATCAATAAAGAAGAAATATCTGTTGTTTCATCATAATCAATGTCATCTAATATAGAACCCATTAATGAACGTATATTTTTACGTGATAATAAATGACGACCATCATGACCAAGATTGAATTTTCTTAGTATTTTTTCAATCTTTAATATTTCGCTCTTGTATATCATTATCAATCACACTTTCTTTCAAATCTCCCTTAATATTTCCAATCAATTCTTTTCTTATTAAAATACGTTTATCATATTTTGTATCAATTACAATACTAAGTGAATCTTCAGCAATAATATATCCAATACAAAGACTTTCATGTCCTGCATCATTTTTATAAGAACACTTAACAGATATGTTTTTATACATATCAATATAATTTATTTTTTTTAGATCATTATCTTCAATTCCATCAATCATACATAACCATCTTTCAAATCAATCTATTTTCTAGTTATTTTATTTTACTTATATATTTTTCTATACTTGATAATATATAAAAAATTATAGATTTTAAATAAATCAATCAATTTATTATTTGAATGTAATAAAAATATGATTAAAAATAAGATTTTTATTGATTGTTTTATTATTGAAATGTAATGAAAATATAGTCAAAAACATGAAAAATTTATCAAAAATATCAATTTTCTAAAAAAGTATAAAAGTATAAAAGTTTTTTTATTTTTGAAATTTGATGTTTTTTGAAAAGTAACAGAATTTTAACAAAAAATTAACAAAAACACTAGTCTATGGCATAGCGGTAACAAAACGGTAACAAAAAGGTAACAAAATTAGAGTGCCAAATTTGGACATCTAAGGTACATTCTGTTTGTTACTTTTTTGTTACCAATTTGAGGGGTCTTTGCCGATAACGATATTTTGTTACTTTTCTGTTACTTTTTTGTTAATTTTTTGTTACTTTACAACCAAAAAATTAGAAAAAATTTTGAAAAAATTTAAACCCAATATAACATATATAATATACAATATATATATATTATATGTATATATATATGTTATATATATGTAGTTTTTTTTTTTATTTTTTATTTTTTTTATTTTTACAGGGGGTAAATAAAAAAATTTTTGATTTAGTCTAATTCATAGTATAGTGATAAAAAGTTTATTATGTATTTTATAACATGATAAAATATATAAATTCATTTAAACAAATATAAAAATATGGGATATGTAATAAAATATCAATCTAAACATGACAATGAATATAGATTGATCAGGAACTCTGGTATAAGAACACCTATGGTTTTTGATTCGTCTGATGAGATAGATAACTTTCTTATGAATGTAAAACAACACTGTAATTGTATTGACATTGTTGAATTTAATTCTAAGAAAGATCTTGATATGATTGATATGTTATCTAAAAATACAAATAATGCGTTTGCCAAAAGTTAATTTTTGGTAATTGTTTTATTTTTTTGTTCTATGAGAAATATTAATCTTTATTTTAATTTTTGTTAAAAAGCAAAACTATATAAATAAGTTTAACATAATATATGAGTATAAGATTTATGATGTGATTTAATATGGTAAGAATTGGTCATGGAAAAAAACTGAAGATCTAAAAAATTATATTGTGTGGTCACAATCATCAAAACAAGGATATAATACTTTATCAATAGTTGTAAAAACAGAAGATAGTAATTGGATTACATTTCTTGATACCGGAACATTTGGTGGTGGTGTCGAAGTTTTAAATACAGGCGGTACAAAAAAAGAAAACATAAAAATAGCTATTAAATATATGAAAGAAAATCCAAGAGGTTGATAATTACATGATCAATTTAATAATTTTTGCAATGGTTGTAATTATTATAGGAGTATATTTATTTTATAAAATATTGTGATTGAATATGCCTTATAAGAAATCAAGATATAGACATTATAGACGTAAAAAACCATCTGAAATAATAAGTGATACTTATAGAACAGTATCTATTAAACATACTAATGCAAGTACAGAGTATCCTGAAGGAACTATGGCTGTTGTTGGTAAATCAAAAAAGACACAAAATTGGGTTATTCAAAGTGTATTGATACCGAGAAAATAAATAATAAAAGTTAATTATATAAATATAGAAAATCAATATAATAAATACTTAAACCCATAAGTTATCACTGAATATGGTTGTTTTTTACCAAATTTTCAACCATATTCAATTATTTATTTTTAATTAAATAATTTATCTGTTTCTTTTTGTTGTGTATCTGCTTTTGTGTGAACATATCTTTTTGCTATATTTGATCCAAGATTTTCATTTAACATTTCTTCTCTACCACCACATTTAACATAATTTGTAGCATATGAATGTCTAAGATTATGTGGTGATATATTACCTGATAATCCTGATTTTTTTGCTATTTGTTTTATGGCCATTGTGAATGATATGTCTTCATTTTTAAAGATACTACCATCTTTTTTTGTGTATTTGAATATTCTTTCATCAATTTCTATTTTGTTTTCATATATATATTTCATAATTTCAATAAACAATGATCGTGGTAATGGTATAAAGAACTTTTTACGTTTTTTATTTCCTTTTAGATCATGCGGAATATTGAAACCTGTAATTTCATCATCCATCATTTCAGGGGTTATATTTAGAAGTATACCTCTTCTCATACCAGTATAAAAAATTGTTTTTATAGCGAGTTTGAAATATTTTGTTTTTGCAGTATCTATCATGAGTTTACATTCATCTTCGATTAAATATAAATCAATTTCTTTTGATTTGTAATATATGCTTTCAATATCTTTTATTTCTTTTTTACGACCAATTGCTTTGAAATATGATTTTATTATTGATGATAGTGTGTGTTTTGTTGATATTGAGTATTTATTTGTCATTAACCATTCATTTATTTTTAATGGATCTAATTCAAGATGTTTTGGAATCAAATAAAAATATTCTTCGTATTTTTCAATTGTTCTTATACTTTTGTTTTTTATTTCATAATATGTTTTTAGTTTATTCCAATTCCAGCTTGTTTCATTCATTGTAATCACTTTACATAATAAATATATTTATTAATAATTGTTTATTTTTTAATTTTTTTCTCTTGGACCTCTCCAATTCATTATAAAATATATGATAATCAATACGTGTAATGATATAATATAAACAATAAGATCCATTATTAAGGCCTTTTGAATTTTTATTAAATTATATATTTAGTAAAGAACTTTAAATATTTTACATTTTTTGTGTTATATTTTATTTTATTAAAATAAAATTTATTATAGTAAAATAAAAACATTTATAAAGTTTACTACTAATAATTTTTTATATGGGAAGACAACAAAATGAATTAACATTAGCGAAAAAAGAATTAATAAGATCCATGTTAAAAGAACCAACATGGGCTAGTAAATTAGCTGAAAGGTGTGATATGTCACCTCAGCTTCTTAATTATTATTTAAAAAAATATTTTAAAGATGAGATAGAAGTTGTTTTAAAGGAAGGAAATAATAAAAAAATAGCTTTAAAATAAGGTAATAATTTATGAAAAATATAAAAATGTTTAAGGAAAATGGTGTATTGACATCTTCAGGTGTGTTGATAACAATTATTATTGTATTGATAATAATAATATTTGGTGAAACTCAGATTAATTTTGGTAATATTATTACTTTAATTGCGTTTATTATATTAAGTGTATTATGTGGAATTCAATTTGAAAAGTATAGAAAATATGGTGAATTAAATGAAAATTAAAAAATTTTTGAAAGATAATGACAATAAAAATAAAATATTTTTTTTGGTAGCAGTTTTTGCAATTAGTATTTTATTTTTTGGTATGAAATTACATGTATGTGATTTTGTCGATGATGAAACATATTATGGTTATACGACGCCACATGTTTTGTTAAAGGATTATTTTGAACAAGAACATTGTATACATGTAAGTAATTCATTTATTTTTGATTATGATAATAATAAAATAGAACAGTTTGATTATTCTGTTTGTAATTTTAAATATGTTTATTTGTGGGGTTTAACAGTATTAGTGTCGTAATGAAAATGTATAGGTGAATTAAATATGGAACAAATATTTGAAAAAACGGCGTATGAATCATATAATAATAAGACAAAAGAAGAAAAACAAGCATTATCCGATGCAATCAGTAACATCAAATTAAATCACATCATAAAATCTATAAATCAAATTGAAAGGCTTTATGGTGATAGTTTATGTTCAGTTTCACCGATTGAAGATTATGATGCTGAAGGAACACAAAAATTGGCTGAAGAAATGACTAAAATGTCAAAGATCATTCAACAAGATGTTTTAAATTTAGCTGAAAATATACGCATTGCAGGTAAATTAATAAAGAATGATGTCGCCAAGTCTGTCAAAGGATAAGGTGACTGGCGGTGGGTATTATCTGGGGAAGGAAACGTAATACCAAACTCTGTGATCGATGTGGGTGTAAAAACCCACATTATAATTAAAACAATGTAAGAGAGATGAAAAATCAAGACGTGAATATGACAACCATATCGGTACGAATGATCCTAGGATATCGTCATATTGAGGTGAAAATCCTCACTCTTACCATAATTATAAGTGATTAATATGCCAAATAAATTAAAAACAAATTCATCATTTAAAATTAATATGTTTGAGGTAAATAGATGTAAAATATTAAATGATAATAAATCTTTTTTAAATAGAGTTAGACTTGAAGCATAAATGGTGCTGTGGCTGAATAGATAAGGCAATAAGTTATCCTTGACTTATTTATCAAGAAGGAATGTTATGTTGTGATACTACACAGATTGATATTGTAGGTTCGAAACCTGCCAGTGCCAATAATTAAAGATGATACAATATGACAATAAAAATAATGAAAGCTGAAGAATTACCATTAATAACTAGAAGAAAATTTGATATATTTAGTGGTTTAGTTGAAATAACTATTAAAAATAAAGATGATATGACTATGAAAAAAATCAATAAATTTTCAGATGCTTTTGAAAAGGTAATAAAAGAAGAAGGTTTTGTTAATTTAAAAATATAAATAAATAATGGTGCTGTGACGGAAATAGACGTGGCGAATATCACAAGGCTAGAGATAAAACGTGATTTGGATGGAGTGAGTGCAACGAACGAAATCGTATAAGCCGTTGTTAAGTTCTTCCGACAGGAACGAGGGATAGCCTGCAAGGCGGTTTTTGCGAAGCAAAAAATCCCGAAGAGTTGAGTTTAAGTTTTCCTTATAAATTCTGCGAAGCAGACTATATATCCGTTAGGACGGGGGGAGTTTTTTTTGGTTTCTTTTTATAAAAAAAGAAAAGAGGGGGTTTTATTTTGGTTCTTTTTCCTAAAAGAACAACTTAGAAGTCAAAAAATATGTCTATTTTGTTGTCAGAGACAATTTCTGACAAAACAAAATTTAATCTTTCCTTTATTTTTTTAATTGAATTATCTAATTCATATATTCCTGCAGATTTAATAAAGAGGGAATCATTTTTTTCAAAATTTTTAATATTTGATTTGTTTATTGTTGTGGAGTTAGTATATAGTTTAATTATTTTATTTTTAATTGGTTTTGAAAAATTCGGAATTGGAATTATGTCCCAATATTTCATTGCCAAACTTCCCCCGTTTCCTCCGACTGCATATATGTCAATTAAATTTTTTCTTCGTAAATAATCTAAAAAGCACTTCACAAAAACTGATAACTTAATATCTTCTTTTTTGTGATTTAAAGTTATTCCGTGTATATTGGTTATTGTTTTTTCTCTATCTTTAAATATTACAATTGATCTTCCCTTTTCAAACCCTTCTGCACCAAAAATAATATCGCCTTTCTTTAGAGTTTTTAATTCGTTTTTATTTCCTAAATATTCTTGGGACATGGCAAATCCATAAACTGAAAGATGCTTTGGTTTAATGACTGTATAAAAATTATCTTTTTTTTCATCAGAATAAATACTTTTTCCTATGCAGGATACTTGAAGATTTTGTCCCCTACTTACTTTGAAACCTAACTTTCTAATACTATCAAACCCATTACAATAATTTTTAATTATGAATTCTTCTTGTTTAAAATATTCAGAGAATATCTCTGCATTAATTCTTTTTAATGATGAAAAATCATTAAGTTTCGGTTTTTGATATTGGAAAGATTTTCCTTTTTGATTATTTTGTAATTCATTAACAATGGTTTTAAAAATTTCATCATGTTTATTTCTTATCTCAATCTCTTTATTAATTATAGATTTTGTTAATAATTCTACATAAGTTATAATATCTTTTTTATTCTTCTGTGTTGGAAAAGGAATTTTACAATCTAAAAATAATTTTTTTGCATGGCGTATCGTTGAGCCTTTTGGAACTAAAATGTCAAGTTGTTTCCTAAAATATTCGTGTTTAAGAAAAGACAAAACATAATATTTAAGGTTTGATAAAGGTAATTTATAAAGTGCTCCAGAAATCATATGATTGGGATAATCTTGATCTAAAATTATTACTTCTCCAATGTTTGAATCTTTAGATATGATGATATCTCCTTTTTTTAATGAATACTCGACATACGAAACAGGACTTATTGGCATCTTTGTTTCATTATTCCAAAAAGGTAAGAAAGAATAATCTTGAAGTGCTTTTGCCCTAATAAAAAAATGAGAAGAGGTTGTAATATAATTTGAAGATCCTACTTCTGTGCCTTTATCAGAAATTTTCAATTTTCTATCTAATAGGTCTTTTAAAAGTTTATAATTCTTATTAGAACTATCTAGAACTTCTAATTGACTTGGTGCAAATAAACTTCGCAATTCTTGAATTTGTTTAAATGATGAACTTCCCATTTTTATTTCCTCAAAAATAGATCCTGCAAAGATTTCTCTTGACTTAAGCACCATTCTTTAAATTCTTTGATAGTATTAGAAAATTCTTCATCTAGTAAAGGGGCACCATCAGCATTTTGTTCAATCTCAAAAGATTTTTCATTTATTTTATAAATTGGATTAAAATATTTCATTCTTTTTGAAGTCCTTACTTCATATCCAACTTTTTTAATGTTTTTTACAAAAACTTCATAGTTATTTTCTTGTAGTTTTTTTAATTGTTTACTAGTAGGTTTATAGCCAACAATTAATGTTGTGTTAACACCTGTATCTGCAAAAACATTAGCTGGTAAATCAAACAATGCAACAACCCTCATTTTAGATAAAAGCCATTGTCTAGCTTTTTCCCATCTATCAATGGATGCAATTGAATTCGAAAGAATTATCCCTAATCTTCCATTATCATCTAAAATTCTAACTGCATTCTCTAAAAAGATTAAGCCAGGATCAATCCATTTGCCACTTTTTGCAGTATTCCATAATTCATACATGTTCAGCATTTCTTTTTCTTTTTGAGTCTTTGGTTCGATTTTTCTATCTTCTCCAAAAGGCGGATTGGTTAAAACAACATTAAATTTCTTTAATTCTGTATGATCTTTCCAATTATCCCAGTTCCCATTTTTGTGTAATTCTGGAATTAGAGGTATTAAATTCCCATCTGAATCAAATTTATTATTTATGGATCCGCTTCCTGATTTAAATTTAATTTTTGCATTTCCATTTCCATTTAAAAGCATATTTAATTGAGCCAAAGTAACCATTTGGTAATCGTTATCCACACCATAAAGGTTACTATCTTCAAGTTTCCCTTTAGCATTTACAAAAGAAAGTGACAAAAAGTCTCCGCTTCCGCTTGTCGGATCAATAATGGAATCTGTTTTTTTTGGGTTTACAATATTAACTAAAAAATCAATTATTGGAATTGGTGTTAAAAATTGTCCTTTTTCTGATTTTGTAAATGCGTTAGCAAATCTATAAAATATTAATTGATAAAGATCGCTTTTACTTGATTTTGTAAAACTGAAATCTTGTAAATTATGAACAACTGAACCTACAACAGCAACATGAGATTCATTTTTCATATCAATAATGGATTCGTTTAATATTTCTTTATATGCGATTTGTGCTTGTTTCTTTAGTTCTTGGATTCTTTTAATAAATGATTGTAAATTTTTATCATTTAATGTAGAGTAATTTCGTTCATTTGGTTCGATATAAAATTTTAATTTTTTCAAATCTTTATGTTCAGAATCTTGGATATAATATTTTAACCATTCATTTTTCTTTTCATCAAATATCTTAAGGGCAATCATTTGAATGAGTATTTCATATCCTCTTTGATTGTCTAAACTTATTTTATCGAATGTTTTTAGAATATCTGAGATTGAATCATTTATTTGATTACTAAAAACTCCCGTTACTATATCTAAATCATCTACTGTTCTTTTAGACCTATCAATAACAATTTCAACAGCCCTTTTCTCAACTTGTTGAAATGAAGGAATTTTATAATATGCGTCTGTTAAATGAATCGATAAATCTTTTGTTGTGCTTTTATCCCCTTTAAGATTATAGGATTCATCTAATCTTAAAAATTTTTGATTTTTCTTTTGAAATAAATATAATCGTTCAGTATCATAAATTATGCCTAAACAATAATCTGACTCAGATTCCTTCATTGCTGGTTTTAACTGTTGATTATATACTGTTTCTGTATCTTTTGAATCTTCTTTTTTAAATTCAATAACTACCATTAAATGTTTTCTTAACCAATCAAGTGCTTCTTGACTTTTTTTATTATGAAATTTTTTATACCATTCAAACCAATTAGGATCATCAAATACGGCACCATCCATTTTAATTGGAGCAGAATTCTTATTTCCTTTTGGAAAAGATATTTCGGCACCCACATAGTCTTTTTGATATAGTCCCGAATTAATTAAAGAATGAAAGAATTGCCATTTATAATATTCTTCATTAGTTTCATTTTTTTTGTTCTTAATACTACACTTTTTATTAGATGTTAAATGAACTGGAATATTTGCATCGAAACTTGATTGAGAGGAATATTTTTTATCAAAATCTTGTTTCTTTTTTAGAAACACATTTTCTACTATCTCTTTCATTTTTGCACCTTCCCATTTGAATGAGTTTTGATATATTCATTAATCATTTTTTCCATAACAGTCCATGCGTTTTTATTTCCTTCTTTTTTAATGATGTATTGGAAATCAACCCATTTGTCTTTGTTGCCTCTAAAAGAAATTGTTTCTAACTTGTCAGAATTCTTTTTCACACCCTTTTTTGTAACCATTATTACTTATAATGATTATTACATATATAAAGCTTTCTGTGTAGGTTCAAATCTTATCAGCATCGATAATTATAAGTTATCATATGAAAAAAAATTGTAATGGTTGTATTGCTTTAAATTTGGATTGTTGTATGTTTGAATTATATAATAAATGGGATTATTTTGATTGTCCGGCATGTAACACAAAGATATATTTAGCGAAATGATAGTACCGAGAAACAAGGTTATATCGTTGGTGAATAAGATCGAGAAATATTTCACATAATAAGACGATAAGGGTTATACCCTGCCTTGCTCGATATACTAAAATGTACTAAAACATGTCAAATTAGTATGAAAATATAAAAAGATGATGGGCGATATTTAATATGACGATGGATACTGATAATTTTATATATCATTCAGATGATAGATTAGGATATGATGGATATTATACATGTAAAAAATGTAGAGATGTTGCGAATAAAAAATATAATAATCCAGAATGTCATTTATGTAGTGATTGGAATGGTTGTGGTCGAGATTGTACATTATCATCTGTTTATTGTAAAAAATGTAAAGTTGAAGATGGTATAACAAGACATTAATGTGATTTTATATGGATGATATATTTAAAAAATTTAAAGAAACAAAGAAATTAATTAAACAAGCAGAATCTGATTTTGATGATATTGAAAACAAAATACATCAAGAAAAAATAAAATATGTTGGGAAATTAAATACATTATCAGATAAATTACAATTCACACAAATTGAAAAAAAAGAATTTAAAACCTTTTTTGATGAACCTTATGTTATTATTCCAACCGGAAAACAAGAAGAATGGTATGTTGTTGTACCAAAATTTATAAAAATGAATCTTGGGTGGCTTGATTTTTCTACCAAAACCTATAATGTATTTAAAATAAATAAATTTGCAGATTGGTTAGGTAATATTCCAAAAGATATAAGATCAAGATTTAAATTTAAACCAAAATTACCAATAAAAGTGTTTGATGGTATGGTATTGACAGGCAAACAACATCAAGATAATGTTTGGGATGGATATTCATCATATTTATCAAGAAGAATAGGAAATGATAAAATAAAGATTAAAAAAGGATATGAGTTTAAGCTTATAGCAAAACTTATTGATGATGGAATGTTACCTTTTATACCAACACCTCTTGAATCTGATGATCTTAGAAAACCGGATATTAATTTTGAATTGCGGGATTATCAAGTAGATGCTTGGAATAAGTTTAAAGAGACCGGTGCAGTTGGTATTTATTGGTCTTTTTCAGCAGGAAAGACATTTTTTAGTATGTATGTTTGTGCATCTATTAAAGGTAAAAAACTTATAATTGTTCCGACAAGAACACTCGTTGAACAATGGGAAGATAGATTTAAAGAATATACTAATGGTATTGAATCTGAAATAGATATTATGACATATCATTCATTCAATAAAGTTAAGGATAAAAATTATAATGTTGTTATCTATGATGAATCACATCATTTACCTGCAAATATGTTTTCAAAACTTAGTACAATTAAGTCAAAATATCGTATTGGTCTTTCAGGAACACCTTTTCGTGAAGATGGAAGAACAGATTATATTTTTGCATTAACAGGTTTTCCTATAGGGTTATCTTGGGATAATTTAATTGAATTGGGTGTGATTGAAGAACCTGATATAAAATTATATATTTTTAATAATATGAAACAAAAAGAAGAAAAATTAAAAGAATTAATATCAATTCAAAAAAATACATTGATTTTCTGTGATTCAATTAAATTAGGAAAAAAATTATCAAGTAAATTTGAAATACCTTTTGTATATGGTTCAACAAAAAATCGCATGGATGTTATAAAGGAATCTGAAACAACAATTATATCTCGTGTTGGTGATGAAGGATTATCAATATCTACTATTGAACGTGTTATTGAGATAGATTTTCAATTTGGATCAAGAAGACAAGAAGGTCAACGCATGGGAAGATTATTTCATGGTGATAAGAAAGGTGAACATATAATTATGATGACAGAAACAGAATATGATAATTATTCAAAAAGATTATATTCTATAACAGAACGTGGTTTTAAGATACAAGTGATTAGATAATTTTATATTAAATATAAACTATATATTTAATTGTATATATCTAATAACAATAAAGTTTATAAATGTATAGCTTGAATTATTATTAATAGTTAGAAATGAGTGATATAAAATGAATGTTGATGAAACAATAGTTTGTCCTTATTGTGGTCATAATAATGGAGAAACGAATAGGATAACAAATAATAATAGTGTTTTTGAGTGTGTAAAATGTTCAAAAAAATTTAATTATAGTCAAAATACTATGTATTTTACAGAGCAAGATTGTGAATTAAACAATGAAAAACATGATTGGTATGATTTTAAAACAGAAACAGAAGTTAAAGATGGTAAAATGATAAAAAAAACAGTATTTACTAAATGTAGTAAGTGTTTAAAAATAAAAAATAAGTGATAAACGAGAAACAATATTAAGCTTAAAATATGTTCCGGACATATTTTACATTAATGTATGTAGATATTATCGAAAAGATATCTGTACATTGTGATAGTAAAAGGATCATTTCCTTGTATTGCTCGATATAATAAATAATATATAAATTTTAAATAGGGTTAAAAAATGGTACAATTCACACAACTTGGAAAAATAGAGAATAGAACACACATAATAAAAGAATTAAATAAAATGAAACAAAAAGAATTGTTTCATATATTGCCTAAAGCAGGGCTTTTAATTTTATATTTAATTGATAAAGAAGATAATAAAATTGCTGAAGGATATACTATTTTAACAAAAAATATGAATTATACATATTCACATGTATATGGTCTTGTTTCTATTCTTAGAGGAATAGGTTTTCTTGAAAAAGATAATAAAAACAATAAAAGAACAAAGTTTATAAAATTAACAAAAAAAGGACAGGATTTTATAAACATAAATATGAAGGATAGGTTGTTGGATAGACGTCAATCACCCAACGATTAAAATCGTGGGCTTGAATCGTGAGGTTTAAGAGTAATTGGTTGATTAGGGAGTTGAAAACAAAAATGGAAAATAAACAACAGCAGTTATTTGAGAGAAATACATACACACCTATGGATGTATTCCAAGTCCGTAGCTCTGTGAGTCTGTTTTTAAACAGAGAGGAAACTTTCAGTGAGCAGACTTTAAAAACCTCAAATAACAACCCCGATGGAAACCTACACCAACGAACAGGTGGGCATAAAGCCAAAGTGTTCGTATTAAATATAGAAAACAAACCATTGATGCCATGTAAATCAGCTAAAGCACGACATTTGTTAAAAGATAATAAAGCTGAAGTGGTGTCAATCAAACCATTTACAATACGGTTAAAGTTTGAATGTGAAAACACAACACAAAATATTGTTTTGGGTATCGATTCAGGATATAAATATGTTGGTTTTTCAGCTAATACAAATACATTTGAATTAATATCAGGGCAACTTAAATTAAGAACAGATGTAAGTAAGAAATTGACAAAAAGAAGAATGTATAGACGACTTAAACGAAATAAGTTGTGGTATCGAAAACCACGATTTCTTAATAGGGTTAAATCAAAGAAAAAAGGCTGGTTAGCACCAAGCATCAGACATAAGATTGATACACATATAAGATTGATTAATAAGATAAAATCATTATTACCAATAACAAAAACGATAATTGAGGTAGCTAAGTTTGATACACAAAAGTTACAGAATATAGATATTAAAGGTATAGAATATCAAGAAGGACAAATGCAAGGATATGATAATCTTAGGGCTTTCATATTATATAGGGATAATTATACATGTCAGATATGTAAAAAGAAAGAAGGTATATTAAACATTCATCATATTATACAACAGAAAGATGGTGGTAGTAATAGACCTAATAATTTAGTCACAGTTCATAAATCATGTCACAATAAATTTCATAAAGGTAAGATTAAGCATAAATTCATTAAACCTAAATCATTCAAGCAGACTGTAATAATGAATAATATCAGAAAATATATCATAGATAAATTAAATTGTGATTATACTTATGGGTATATTACTAAACGAAATAGGATAAAATCGCACCTTGATAAGTCACATATAAATGATGCTTTTGTAATTGCTAAAGGTGATAATAATAATATCAATTTACGGTGTGACCAATTTGAAATAAAACAGGTTAGAAGACACAATAGATGTTTGCAATTAAATCGTAACGGTTTTAAACCCGCAATTCGACAACAGAGATATAAATTTCAACCAAATGATACTGTTTCTGTAGATAATAAGACATATAAAGTAAAGGGTATGCATTGTAAAGGAACAAGAATTATGGTATCTGATGGGATAACTGATAAAAGTATAAATCAAAATAATGTTATATTAAACAATTATGGTCAAGGATTAAACTTTGAAGCATTACTCTTAATTCACCCCACTTTTGAAAAGGTAGGTTTCTTTGAGGTGATACCATGATAAATATTAAAAAAGATAATAAAGATAAAAAAAATAAATCAGCCATATTTATTATATTGTTTTTATTCATTGTAAGTATTGTTTCTGGTTTATATGTTTTTTCTAATAATGATATTACAAATAATCAGATAAAGAAAGAAGAAATTTTTATAAAAAAAATAATAATGTCCTGTGATAATTTATCTGATCTTGATTGTATAAATAACGATAATATTACAATACAAACCAATAAAGGAGTTTTTTTATTAGGAAATGGATCTACAATTGTTTTTGATAATAATAGTAATTTAATTAAGATGAATTATGATTTGTTTAGTGTTAAAAGAATGAATTTGATAAGATTAATAGAGAAATCTTTTTATGAAATTTATTATGTTGGATCTGAAAAAGGAAAATTAAAACCAACAATAGTTTTTGTGAAATCAATATATCAATCATGGGGAATAAATGAGACTGGATATCGTGATTTTGTATCAGTGAATGAAGTGAATGATTATTACATAAATTTAGAGAGAATTAAATTAAATAGGAGTGTTCAAAATGAGTCATTATGATGATAATGATAATATAGGTATTTTTATAATGTTTCTTTTTGGAATTGTTATTGGAATTATTATATTTACTGGTATAGATATTTTTAGAAATCCTATCAATACTTTTGAAGATGATGGATTTAAATATAATATTGGTGATAATTCTGTTCTATCAATGGTTAACAATGATTTAATATCATTTAGTTTCTATGAATCTGAATATATAGTTGGATTGAATTATATTGATCGTGACAGGTTAAAAAAATCATTCGCAATGTATGTTGAAGGAGATCAAATGTATTTTCAATATACTGATATTGATTGTGTTGATTATTTAAATATTGATTGTAGAAAATCATACACTTATAATTTAACAAATGTTTCTGTATATTAAAATAAATTATAGCCAAAAAGTATTTAAATATAAAAGTATAAAAGTATTTTTATGGGAACTGGTATAACAGGATTGAAAGATGAAACAGTTAAAAAATTCAATCTTATGAAATTTATTATAACAGATAAAGAAGATAAAAAAATAAAAAGCGATGAAGCCATGTTGCGTTTATTGAAATTGTTTGAGAAAGAACATAAAATAGATTTAAATGGTGTTTTTTGAGGAGATTGTATGGACGTTAAAATTATTTTTATATTTTTAATATTGTTATTTTCATTTAGTAATGTTAGTGCTTATTCTTTAGAATACAATCATACAACAGAACAAATATTATTTATACCTGAAATAAATGAAACAATAAATTATAATGGATCTATTTATTATAGTTTTCCAATAAATCTAAATTTTTCTAATATAAGTGATAATAAGATAGATATATCATTTAATTTTATAGAAAAAATGATGCCATATAATTATACTGGTTTCATAACAATTGTTGATAATATGTCTGTGAAAAATTTGGACATTTATAAAAATATTAAAGAAGTGATGAATTATTCCATATTACCAACAACAAATGTTGATATTTTATATGTCGAAAATGTTTCATTGACAGAACAAAAAAATATTTTAAATGTAACATTAAGAAATACTGGTAATAGTGATATCAATTTTGATTTTTTAATAAATAATAAATCTGATATTTTATATATTCAGCCTTCTATAGTTTTACAAAAATTTCAAAATTTTACAATACCAATAATTGCTACAATACCTATAAATTATAAAACAGGTGTTTTTAATGATAGTTTAATTATTTTTGATGGTTTTAATATATCTTATATAAATTTTTCTTATATTATTTCTGATAATATTTTACCAAAAATAATTGAATTTTCTGTTTCTGATACAAATGCTACAATGTCTTCCAAAATATATGTAAAAGCAAGTGATAATGTAGAAGTTGATAGTGTATTGGCAGTAATAAACACACCTAATAATGAAGATTTTTCTGTTATGTTAGAAAAAAGATCAGATCATTATTATGGTTTATTTAAAAAGACTGATTTAGTTGGAGCATATACTGTCAAGATCATAGTATATGATGTATTTGAAAATTTGATTGAGAATACTACAAGCATGAATGTATTTAAATTAGATGTTGTTAGTTATAGTAAACATGTTGAAGCTTTACCCAGTATTATACCAAAATTTAAAATTTTTGAATTAACAGATGAAATACCCATAAATATAAGTTTTGATAGAGTTGATTATAAAGGAAATTGGTCTGTAGAAATTGAAAAACCTAATGGTCAAAGAGTTCCTATAGAAAATATCAATGATTCTGTAAATATAAATGATATTGGTATATATTATATGTATTTTTATGGTGATTTATTGAGTAATATCAGTGATTCATCTTCTGAAGGTAATCTTTTTGGTATAATCAATTTAACATCTGTTGAACAACATATTGATATAAATGAAATAACATTTTCGAGTGTATTGGTAACTTATTCTTTAGCTGATGAGTTTTATGTTGATCTTGGTTTAATGAATGGTCTCTGTACACCAAAAGACGGTGGTAATTTAGAAACAAGTAAAATAACGTGTTCATTTAATTATCCGCCTGAAACAACTAAATTTGGTTTAAATTTACTTATAACAGAGGATATGTATAATAGGATAGTCAATGATAAAAATGAATTGGTTTATGAAACAACAAAAGATAAGAATAGTTTAGTTTTACAAAAATGGTTTTTAATGATATTATTAATATTTTCATGGGTTGGAATGTTTGTATATTATTATGTTTTACCATATTATAGTTCTGATTAGGTGTTATGTTATATGCGTGGAAAATTAATTGCAGTAAAGGATTTGGTTACAGGGCAAGAAGGTAGGATGATACCTGATAGTAGACGTTCATCAGATGTTCATGGTACTATTGAGATACAAATAGTACCTAAAGGAATTTTTAATGTATTTAAGAGAGTATGGATTAAAAATATACCAATGCCTGGTGGAATGACTGAACCGATAACACCGCAAGATACATCACTTGTAGGTACAGAACAATCATGTATTTATATTTTAAATCATAGTTCAAGAGAAAAAATGATGAATTCAATTGTTAGAAGAATAAAAATTTATGCTGATGAAACAATGAATGAATTGAGAAGATCTTCTGAATTGGAATATATGAAAAATGAACATTTGAAAGCAAGAAATGAAGCACAATCACATGGGATTGATTCGGTTATACGTAGTGCAAAAAGATCTGAAGGTATATTAATTGGTAAGATTCCAGATGAAACAAAAAATAAAAAGAAAAAACACATTGATATGTATAAATAAAATTTAGGTGATATAATGGAAAATCAAGATTATGATGAAAATTTAAATTCATTAGACAGTTCTATGTCTAATAATGATAATAATGATGATAATGGTAATAATGATAATGATGATTATCAAAACAGTATTAAAAATACAACAAATGAAAGTTTAATGGTAGATACACCTAATATTAATAATATAAAAGAAAAACTGGAAAATTTTAAAAATATAAAAATTGATTTTACAAATTTTGAAGCTGAGTATAGTAATGTTTTTAATATAAACGAAACATTGACACATAGTTTGAGTGTATTATATGAAAATTTAGAAATATTGACTAAAGAAGAAAATAAAATGGTACAAGGAATGAAAAAAGCAGGAATTTACGAAGATGATCTTTCTTCTAAAGCATGGAGACCATTAGCACTTATTAGAGAAAAAATAATGTATATTTTTGTTGAAGTAAAAGATATATTGATTTTAACAAATGATTTTAATTTGTCACTTGCTTTTAAGTTAAGAAATTCATTGATTGAAAATAAAGGAATGGCAATAAATAAGGAATTAACAGCTAGACAAATAGAATTATCAGAAATAACTTCAAAAAATCAAATGGATTTTTTTAATAAAGTTTTAGATGATAGAAAGGAAACAGAACTTGAAAGAACACAGATTTTTGAAAGAACCATCGGTAATTTAGTTGGAATGATTCAGGATGTGAAATCTACAAAAATAAAAAATATGATTGATGGTTGTGAATCTGTAAAAAAGGAGATTGTTGATAAAGAAAAAATTATAAAAATACAGGAAGAAAAAGATGATAATTCAGAAAAAATAATTGAAAAATTGAATAAAGAAATACGTACTTTAAAACAAAATAATTCATTTAATTTAGGTTATATTGAAAAGTTTGGAGAATCTAAAGAATTAAAAAAAGACACAAATATATTAAATAATGAACGTATTGATAATTTTTTATCAGAAATTAGTGTAAATAATGAACATGTAAATAATGAATTAAAAAAGATTGTTGGTAATCAAGATTTTAATTCTCAATCTGTAAATATTGAATCTAATAACAGTGAATCTATAGATAATCAATTAAAAAATATTGTTGATAATAAACAAATATTTTCAAAAAATGAAAATGTTATTAAAGATGATAGTGGATCTGTTATAGATGAATTGAAAATAGAAAGACAAAAATCAATAATATATAAACAATTAGAATCACAGGATTCATTGAACAAAATATTAAGACAGAAAGATATGTTGGTGTCTTCATATAATGATATAGGAGATAAAAAAGTTTCTAAATTGGTAGAAATTATTTGTAAAGAAATAATAAAAAAACGTGGTTGGTAAAATGATAGTGGTAATGAGACGCAGTTTGGAAAAAAATGAAAAATATCCAAATTTAATGCCACCTTTTAAAAAACTTGGAAATATAGAAGAATTACCGGAAGATTGGAAAACATCTTTACCTAGATCATATGGTTCTGGTATTTATTCAATATATGAAGAAATAAATAATAGAAAAACAAGTATTTTTTATGGAAAATTAGAAGAAACTGTTGATTTGATATGATTTTTAATGAATTATTATTGTTATGGACAATTTGTTTTATATTAATAATTGTGATTGGTGGTATTATTGGTTATATGATTAAACCATCAATAATATCTATAATTTTAATACAATCAATTATTTTTATAATATTAACTATATTTTTAAATATAGTGTTTGATTTTGTTTGTATTTAATTGGAATGTGATATTAATGGATAAATCTATAAAAACAATTGTTGTAGTTTTAATTAGTATTTTATTTTTATATTTTATTATATGGAATTGGAATGTCAATATAGGTATATATCAATTTTTAGCAATTTTTATTGTTATTTTAGTTGTTGTTATTGTGATTGTTTTATTTTATTTTTTACAAAATTTACATTCAAATTCAATCATTGGAAAAAAAAGTGAATTCATAACAGTATCTAAAAATTGCTCTAAAATGTGGAGTGATTTGACATATGGACATGATGAATTAACTGTTATTGGTTCTGAAATGCGTAAACGTATTTTTTTTCCTGGAACAAATAAAAAAATGTCAGTATATGCATGTATTTTTACAAAAAAAGAAATGGCCCTATCAAAAATAATTATTTATTATCATATTGAAGCACGTGATATTATTGCCAATATAGAAAATCCTTCAGTGGATCAATTATTAAATCCTTTTAAATTTTATAATCCTTATGATGAAGATGAAGTTTTTGATAATAATAATAAAAGATTTACAAAAACCGGCGGTACTTATATAAATTTCAATGAAAAACAAGATGGTAAATTGAAATTGGATAATGAAACAGAGGAGGGTAAAAATAGTGCAAGATAATATATCAGAATTACCTTTATCATCTTTTGGTTTTAAATTTGGTATTGGTTCTAGGCAAACATATACTCAAAAGCTTTTTCATAATATAAATAAAGAACAACGATATTTTAAAAATAAAATTTTTATGGGATGGATTCATGGTGAAGATGATTTGGTTTTTTTAGATGACGAAAAAGAAGATTTTTATTTACCATTGAATTCATCAGATATTTGGTGTTCTTTTGGTTCGAGAGGATCTGGAAAAACATTTCTTAGTAGAGGAGATGGAAATCGTTCTTTTAAATCAGGATATGCATGTATTTATTTGACAGATATTAAAGGAGAAATGAGAAGTAATAATAAACCACTTCAAAAAAAATTCGAGAAATTATTGAATGATAATGAAATACCTGAAATAGTTCCAACAACAATGCTTTTACCTTTATTCATGGAAGGTACTTATCAAGGATTTAAACAAAAAGGAGATAGACGTTTTCAGTTTACTTTTTCTGATCTGAATGAATCTGAATGGTTACGTTTATTACATCCTGCAAGAGATTTACAAGTAGAACTTGTGAAACGAATTGTAAAAGAGATAAATAATAAATCCATACTTAATTTTGATGATATGATTGAATTTATAGAAAATCAAGATTTTCTTCCTGCCACAAAACAAAGTATTCTTTTAACAATAGGAACTATAAAACATGATAATGTTATTGGTGATGAATATAATATTGATTTATGTGAGTTATTAGAAAAAAGTATTGTGGCAATAAATTTTACGAATTATGAAACATTGGATACATCTAGCGGATATCCACAAATATATGTATCAATAATTCTTAGAAAGATAATTGAAATGAGAAAATTAAATTATAATAATAGAAAATTGGGTCTATCAAGACCTGTTAATTTATATATAGATGAAGCACATGCTTTTTGTCCTAATATAGGATCTCCTCCAAGTAAAAAAGCAATTGAGGATATAATAAGTGTTTATAGATATCTTAGTTTTTCAGTTAGATTATATACACAGTTTCCAGAACAATTACCGGGTAAAAGTGTATTGAATCAAGTAACACATTTTTTTATTCCTTATAATATTGACATGAATATTTTAATTGATATTGTAAAAAGAATTGGTTGGTTTGAATATGGTGATGTTCAGAAAAATAAATGGATTGATATTAAAAAAGCCATGAAAAAACATTGGTGGATGTATATAAATAAAAATGATACAGTTGATAGAGAAGTAAAATTAATAAAAATAGCTTCTCCTTTATCACATCATTTAGAAGAATCTGGATTTTAATAAAATATATAAACTTATTTAAGTAAATAAAATTGATTAATTATGGGATTTTGGTCTTTTATCACAAAATTATTAGGACCTATTTTTAAATATGGTTCAGGTTTGGCTTTTTCTGCTTTTACTGGAATAATTGCTTGGATAAAAAATATAGGAATTTTTAAATGTATTAGTTATATTAGTATTTTTAGTTTTATGTCAACATCGTTATATAATTTTTTATTTACAGGAAATATTTTACCGGTAGTTTATGATTTTGGTACAAAACTTATAACAGCAGAACATAATATTTCACAATATCTGATAGATTTTACAGAAGTTACTACTTTTTTTGATAAAAGCATGATTTTATTAAGTATTATTGGATCATATATTATTTTTATATATACTATAAATATTTTAACAAAATTACAATCATTTTTTGCTAGTAATACATCATATGGTGGTTTATCACCGATTCTTATGTCTTTGGTAATTTTAGCTTTGATTGAGATTGCGATTCTTGTACCGGTTTCAATTTATAATAATGAAAGTATAAATCCTTTGGAAAATCCAGAAATAGTTCCTTTTAGTGGATTTTTTGCACCTTTAAAATATTTAGGAAAATCAGATGTTAAATTTGAAGGAATTAATATGAATAATTATGATTTAAATAATATTAATGATGATAGTAATGATAACGATACTGTAAATACTGGGTTGATTTGTTTATTGACACCCTTATGTTAGTGATTTTATGGAAAAAGATAAAAAAACACAATTGTTATTGAGTTTAGATGTATTGAAAAGAGATTGTACTAATTGTGGCGGAAAACAAACAGTTGATTTTTATTATTCTAATGGGTTATTGATTCCTGAAGAAGACAGAATTTGTGTTGATTGTTTTAGACATCCAAGTCTTGGAAATTTTTAATAGAAAACTATATAAACTCATTCAATACAAGTATTAAACATTATGATTAGTTCAATTATGATTGGTCACGACGACCATAAGGCAGTGAGTAAATGTAATACAAGCGGTAAGTTTGTTCCTTTAGTAGGTCTTAGAATACCTGTTAGCACCTCGTTCCACAAGACGAGGACGAAAATTTGTGGACTTATTTGATATTTCTAAATTTTTTATAGTATTGTTCTTAGCAAACCACATATCGTATGTTCTAATATTTTAGCGAAGATATGGGATGGTCAGTACGGAAATAATATTATGGATTATGGAAAAATATAAGATAAGGTATATTAGAAGGTGAAAATTATGGTAAAAATAAATACTATGATGGCTATGTTAATAGGTGTTATTGGAATATTTGCGGTTGCAATGATTGCGATATTTGGTATGATATCTTCACAACTAGTCACAGAAGAGGTTGTTGATGAATTCGGTGAACCAATCATTAGTCTAGCACCATTAGCTTGTAATCCTGATGCTACCCAAGGTCCAGAATTAATCTATGCTATACAAAATGAAAACAATAAATCAGCTACAGAGTATCTTGCAATAGCAACTGATGTATATAAAGGTACTTTCACAAAAGAAAACTTGCCTACAGCTGATGCATATTTGGGTTCATTTACGACTTTAGTAACTGGTAGACCTGCTGTTGGTAGTGGATTTGATGCAACTTGCGGTCAAGACTATACAATACTAGTTCCTGCATCTAGTGCTTCAACTTCATCTGGACTTTTCCATATGACAGTAGAAGAGAATGCAGAACGAGATACATTCTTAATATCTAGAATGACTGGTTTAATAGCCAGAGTTAAGGATATTGGTGATGATGGATTTGTATATGCAGGTACTGATTTGACTGCTGGTCTTTGGAATGGTGACGCAACTACCTATTACTCTACAACAGGTAACATAACAGGTGATAGTGACGGTAAAGATATCGGAACTAACGGTGATTTTGTATATGAAATATACTTAAAAACAAACAGTTCAGTATCAACAGTTGCTAGGTTTAACGACCAAGAAACAACTATTGCTATAGATCGTGCATCTTCGGCTGATTGGGATATAGCACTTCAAGTAACTTTTGATGGTGTTAATCTTATTGAGTCAAAGATGGCTAATGTACCAACAAGAATTTCTTTAGATCAATATGAAGATGCGTATTTAGTTCCTGGTAACAAGGATATTGATACTTCGTCTAAAACATTGATTGTTGAAATGAAGACTTTATCATCCATCAATGCTGATGATGATATAGGCGTTGGTATATATACAGCAGGTTACACATCTGGTGTAGGACATAACGGTGCAGTTTATGGCTACAGTCGTGACGATCCAACTAGCACAGCTGTTCATACAGCATTTGATATGGACTTTACTATGGCTTGATTTCGGTCAAACTAAAATAGAGTTTATATCAATATAATATAAAATGAAAAAAGAGTACGAAAATAATTTACAACGATTACCTTTTTGGTAGGTCGATTTAAGACATTTTCGGAAATCTTTTCTTTTTATTTTTATAAATAAAGGTAAATTTTTATGTCTGATTTTACTAATAACATGGATATATTGAAAGGAAAAACAGGAATAGTTTTTTGGGCTATTATGTTTTTAATAGCTTCAATTGGATTTTTATATATGATTGTTTTTAGTTCAAGCGGTGAAGGTAATCCTCAAATGTTTGGTGTTGCGGTTGCTTTTGCATTTATGCTTCTTTTTTCATTCACAATTTCATCTAAACAAATACTTACTGATAAAACATCTTTTTCAACAACAATAGCATCTTTTTGGGCAGGACTTATTATATGGGGTGCTATAGCTTTTAGGGGAGTTAATACACCACAATCTTTATTTTCATCATTTTCAGTACCTTCACAAGCATTATTATCTACAGCAAGTCAACAAATGCCTCCTATATGGGATTTCTTCATAGTTGGAATTGCAGGACCAATTGCTGAAGAATTTTTATTTTTATTCGCATTACCGTTATTATTATTTGTAATATTATATTCAGTCATAAAAAATAAATTTGTATTGACTGGAACTGTATTGATTATAACAACAATAGCTTTTAGATTGTTTCATGTTGGATATACAGGAGCATTTTTCACTACATTGGGGATTGCTACAATGATATTTAGATCAATACAATTAGGTTTATTTTATGGTGATCAATTATTTGATGTTATTCCTTATATTAATCTTGTAGGATCTTTTGCACTTGGAGCACATATTGCCAATAATACGGTTGTTTATGGATTAATGAATGCTTTTATGCTTATGATATCACATCCTGTAGGAATTGTTTTATTAAGTATACTTGTTATATTTGCAATTGTACCTATAATAAATTTGATTGAGAAATTTAGATAAAGTGATATTTATGAATAGAATTGCTCAAACAACTGTTAAATATATATTATTTGTTGTTTCGTTTATTGTTTTATTTAATATGTTTATTTCGATATCTTTATCAGAACCAGAAACGGTTGTATCTAATAATTTCAGCGTAACATGGCATGGATGTGTACATGATTTAATAGATCATAGTTGTCTTGTTGATATCCAGAATTTGGATATGTCAACATCACGTTATTTTAATCTATCCGCAGTTCTTTCAGATACAAATTATGATTTAAGTTTTAATGATTCTAATATTAAATTTTATGAATGGGTTTCTTTAGACACAGAATTTCCAACATATAATATAACTTCGATAGAACAGGATTGTACTTCTTATGATAATATTACAAATGAATCTATTATAACAGATTGTTCATATAATCAGACTATTCAAAATGGAACGATTGTTATGAAACAAGTTCAATGGGAACGAACAAAAAGTAATATGCATACTATTGATGTATCTGAAAAAATGTATTATGGTATGATTAATATACCAAAATTACCAAAAACTGAAGATGTTAATAAAGATATTGAATACGATGATTTTGGAATAATTGAGATTTATAATGGTACTAAATATTTCAAGATTGAATGGAAAACACCTATTGTTGAGAGTGAATCAGGTTATGGATCAAGCGGTAGAGTTGCAGTTTGGGATAATGACGTTGAATACCATCCAGTGTGGAATGCAAGTTGGGGTTTTAAAGCCCCGATTGAGGTGAACAGTTCTGAGAATGCAACTGATTATCAGCTTAAAATTATAGTTCCTTATGACTCTGATATGAATTCTACATATCAAGACCTGCGTTTTGTGGATAGCACCGAGACAGAACAGTTATCTTATTGGATAGAGACGAGCAATACCACGCAGGCGACTGTCTGGGTCAAGGGTAATTTCACGACTGATAACGGCACGCAGATGTATATGTATTATGGCAATGATGATACAGTCAATTTGAGTGATGGAGATAAAACATTTACAATTTTTGATGATTTTGAAGATAATAATTTTAATAGTTCTAAATGGTTAAGTCATATTGATTATACCGGAACAATAACAGAAATTGGTGGAACTCTTATAATGTATACCACCAGTGTTAATGTTCATGCATCAATTACATCTATTTTACAACAAAATTTAACAAATAAAATAGTTATATCTGATTATACTTATACTCAAATTGGTTCAGATGGTCGTGCTGTATGGATAGGAGGAATGACAAATGATATTAATTATGGTATTGTTGGAACTGCTATGACTTCAATGCAAAATCCTGACATGTATGCGCATTATGTTGATGGTTCATATGAATCCAAAGGAACTGGTTTAAATAATGGTTTTCATAAAAGCACAATTAAATATCTTACAAATGGAAGAATTATAACAAATGTAACAGGTGCAACAACATATAACATTGATAATACACATACAAATGGCAATCCAGCTAATCTGATAGCCAATCTTAGTGCAGGTTCAAGACATGGCGGTAATCTTACACTTAATTTTATTGCTATAGGAAATACTGTATTAATTGAACCGACCTATATAATCGGTGCAGAGGAAAGCACAGTATCGAATATTGCACCAAATATAACATCAAACAGTTCAAGTCCAGCAACGGTTTATACTAATACAGACATTACAATAAATATGACGGTAATAGACCCAAATGTTGGTGACACTATAACAGGTTATGTTCAATTTTACAAAAATGGTGCATTGTTCGGTTCTGAATACTCACAGATTGTAACAAATAATACAAATACATTGATTGTGACATTGGTATCTGGGAATTATTCAAAAAATGATATAATTATATCAGAAATATGGGCTGGTGATGGCACAGTAAATATAACTAAAGTCAATATGACATCTATAACAATTCAAAATACAGTACCATATATTTCAAATATGTCCTGGTCCACAACTTCAGGTGAAACTGATGATACACTTAATTATCTTCAAATAATTGATCATATAATTGTTAATTCAACAGACGCTGATACAGATTCATTGGTTGTTACATTGAATGTTAAAAATCCTAATAATGAATATGTAATTACAAATGCTACTATGATACAGAACGGTGTATTTTGGAATTATACCGATGATTTCACATTAAATTTAAATGGTACTTGGACTTTTGAAATATATACAAATGATTCAATTGATTTGAATTTATTGTCAACTACAATTGAAGTAACAAAAATAATAGTTTCTACGTTTGATGGTTGGTTTGGGTATTTTACTGAAACAATTCCCTTAACAAGTGATATAACGACATTGATTACTTATGATTATGATTTAATAGGTATCTATGATAATTTCAGTAATTTTGAAGATAATTGGACAATTATAAAAACTGCAATAAATGATTCAAAAGAACAAAATGTTAAGACTGCAATTTCATTTTATTTTGATGGTGATTATACAGATACTGTATATATTGATGCGGTTAAATCTAATATTACTGCATCTTTTATAGATTTAAAAACAAGTCCATATACTGAAACTGTGGCAATGATAATAATTGAAATAAATTCATCATATACAGAAACACAAAAAGCTAATTTTGTTAATAACATTTCACAAACAATGGCTAATGCTACAACAAATTTATTTCCTATATATATCAAAGATTTTACATCATCACAATTAGATACTGCATATACAACATCATTTACATTTCCTTATAATACGTATGTAACCGAATCAGCGTTTATAAATCAAGAAATCACATATTTAAGGGATAATACTACATTGACAAGATTATATTATGATTTATCAGACATATTAAAATCACGAACTCAAAATTATCATAATAACATAATCTTGAAGTTAGGTAATATTCCTACAGGTACATCAACAGAAGCTGAATTTAATATAGCTGATATCACAGACGGTGATGTTGTGATATTCAATAATGAATCATCACAACAGATATATACGATTAATATAACAGGAAAAACCGATGATGTTTGGGATAAGACACAAAAAGATATAATTGAAATCAATACAGATGGTAATTTTTCAATCAGTCTTGGTGCATATAATGTATCAATTTTAACTTTTGAATCTTTGGATAGATTTATGTTTGGATCAGATTATTCTACACTTTATAAAACGTCAAGTCAAACAAATACACAATTTAATTATACTGACGGTAATAGAGACGAATCCTGGTCTATATATGGTGCAAATGATGCAAAAATTGAATTATGGGATTCTAGTTATAATCATAATAATTTATTTTTTATTCATTATGAATGGATTAATACATCTTATGTTACAGATTATCAAGATTATGATGTTATAATAATTGCAGATAAAAATGAAAATGAAATTAATAATACAATAAATAAATTAGATAGTACTTATGGATATATTTCTGTTTCTGATTATATTGATTCGGATGAATGGGAACTTAATAAGACAACCGAAATTGATGATTGGATAGATAATTATTATATACATGTTTTTATTGATGGAATGGATACCGGTGCATCAGGCAATAATTTTGAGGTACGAATTAAATCATTGGCTGATTATGTTCATTTGAATAAAGATAAAAAAGTTATATTTAATGATTATACATTATATTTGACTGTATCAGATTATGGTGATATGGATATGAAAGAATCTTTTTGTAGTCGTTGGAGTGGTAATGTGGGTTCACCAACATATTCATATGAAGATATCTCTATTGATGTTGATCGTGCAAATTGGGCTAATACAAAAAATAATCCACAATTGTTAATGACTTTTGGTGACGTTAATAATGTATCTTTGATGTCTTATTGTTATGCTCAATATCTTGTATTATATGGTAATGGTAATAATAATAGTTATAAATATGGTCAACCCAATTTTCAATCTCAGCGTGATATATACACAAAAGATGTAGGTATTCAGCTTGAATCAACATGGACTGAAGCAAGTGCAACTGATTGGACACGTAAATTCAGTGAAGGAACAATGCATATTGATACGGTTTCAAAAACATGGTGGTTTGATGATGCACGTTCTACAAGTGCGGAATTATGTTTTGATTTATATAATGGTGCATCTGCACCATCCGGTTCAGGACCCTTTAGATATACACTTAATATGCCACATTCATCTTTTAATGCAAGTCAAGTATATAGTATTACTTATGACGAAGTTGCTGGCGGAACATCATATACATGGGATACTGTGTGTAAACCAATTAATGATATTGATATAACACAGGATGGAAAATATGATGTTAGAATGTGGTGTGGTGCTCAGGATGGTCAAGGACGTTGTAATACAGGATATGGTTTCAGTATTGGTAATGATTTAGTAACAGGTGTAGGTGTTCATTCATGGTATGATAGTAATGTACCAAATTATCCTAATGTTGAAGATTATAGTGATGTTTATGGTCGAGATCCTAATAATTTATTAACTAGAAATTGGCGTGTGTTCTTAAATATGAATGATACTATTAGTACTTCAGTTGATGCGGTATATTCGCAAATAAATAGAACTGTATCAATAGATGGTGCTTATATTAATATTACTCTTGATAGTTCAAAAGATTATAATTTAACTGTTGTTGATAATGGTACAATTGTTTCAAGTTTAGCAAGTATATCAGTTTGGAATGTAACTAATTTTGTTGAAATATATCCTATTGAGACAGATACTTGTTCAGGAACAAATCCAATATTTAATGATACAACAATTAATAATGAAATATTTAGTTCTTGTAAAACTACTGATGACACTGTTTTTGTTAGATTTACAGTACCACATTTAAGTGAACAAATAATTCAATTATCAACAGATGAAGATATACCAGTAGTTGATGCATATTATCAATGGACATATGAAAATGAAACTCTTGACTTGAATTATACGACTGATGAAAACATAACATTTAATTGGAATGTGACCGATATTTCTGGTATTAATGTAAGTTCCTGCAAAATTTATTATCGTAATTATGATAATGTATCAGATACACAATTATTTAATTATGTTGGCGGAGCAATACAATCTGATATGGATTCAGATGGATATCGTAACGTTTCATGTTCT
>JAFCCM010000004.1 GCA_017610225.1 Candidatus Aenigmatarchaeota archaeon
GGAATCGAACCTACCTATTACGCATTAACAGTGCGTCTCGTATCACCTTGACCGACATCCTGGTATATATTTACTTTTACGGGCCTAGATAAATAGGAAATTCTGCTTCTCCCTTATCGATCTTATCCTTGATATTTTTTAATATATGAAGCCACAGAATATCTTCAGATTTAACTTGTTTTATCCTGATACTTCCGGGTAAAATATCTTTCCATTTTTTTTTCATTTTATTAACAAACTTTTGAGCATCTTTAAAAAATATAAACTCTTCATCTATTTCAAAAGGATCGACAATTTTGCAAGTTCCTATTTCTCCTGAAACAGAATGCCCACTTATAATATAAACATCCTTAACTTCACTAAGAGGTTTTAAATTATTCCAATTTATATCAGAATATTTTTCAAATTCCTCAAGAAATTCTTTTTTATTTTTAAACATATTTCTTTTTTCCTGGAGCCACTAATAGGTCTTGAGCCTATATCTATACTTTACCGAAGCATCGCTCTCACCGTTTTAAGCTATAGCGGCATTTAACATTTTATCTATCTTCTTTCCAGCTTTAGTTTCGCAAAATTTACATCTATGTCTATATTGTATCGGAAAACCACCAAATATCATTTGATTCATACTTAATGATACAACGGTAGCGGTCTCTTCGCCACAATCATCACATTTTCTAACATTATCAATAATTTTCATCATCACCACCAATTTCCATTACTTAAAAACTATTTAAACTATAACAGCAATTTATTTTCCAAAGCTTCAGGTGAAACTTTCGATTCAATCTGTAACTGTACTCCTATCTCTTTTTTTTCTTTCGATGGATTTTCTTTATCTAAAATTGTTAGACAGCCTATAACCAATATAATTCCACCAACTAAACCTATTAAAAAAGCAGTTTCTCCATTTTCATGCCATCTTTTTACATATGACATAATTGCCAAACAAATAAGCAAAAAACCTACAATAATCGGTACAAGTATCATGTTTTATCCTTTCAAAAAATTGGTATGCCTGAAGGGATTCGAACCCCCAACTTTTTGCTTAGAAGGCAAAATTTCTATCCAGTTGAATTACAGGCACATATTTACTTTTATTTTTACTTTCCTAATAAAAACTTTCTTATTCCTTCAACAACAATTTTTCTCCCAATATTAGATTCAGCGTCTATAAACTCTTTAATTGCGGCATACGGAAAGCATATCATATCATCTTCCCATCCAGGTGGTATTTCTCCTATGATCTGGAAGCATATATTCTCTTCGAAAAACTTTTTTGATTTTTCTTCATCAAATTCTGAATCTTTTCTTCCCTTATGCAAATTGTCAATAAACTCTTCAAAGGTTTTTAATATTTGAACCCTTGTTTTTGTAGCTTCCCACATATACTCCGAAAATCGTTCAGCTTTTTCTAAATTCGTCATAAGAAATCCCTTCTTTTGGCGGAAGGACTAGGAATCGGACCTAGAAAAGCCATCTCTGACTTTACGGTTTAGCAAACCGCTCATTTACCATTAATGTACCCTTCCATTCTGGAAAACTATTATACCGTTTTCCAGGTGAGATACAACATTATTTTTTAGGAATTATGCAAATTAACAGTTATCTTGCTCGTAATTTCTCTACCAAGAGCCAAACGACTATCAAATACTGAAATAACCATTGGGCCTTGACTTTGATTACTTATTACAGTTAGCTGAGAACCTTTATGAATCCCCATTGCAACTAATTTTTGATTCATTTTTTTACCACAGTTAAAACAAACGATAGTTAAAATATCACCATCTTTTGCTTCATAAAGAATCATATTATTCGTTTTTATCTTCCTTTATTTCGGTTTCTTCCTTTTTTTCTAACTCTGCTAATTCATTAGCTGATTTTATCAGGTGTTCAAAATCCGTAAAGTATCCATCCGTTTCCAACATAACCAACCGTTCCGCTCTAATCAATGCTGCAAGCTCTGTATATTTTTCCATACATTCACTTTCCGCTTCAGCCATATGACCTATTGCATACCAAAAATGAATAGGATAATCTCCAGTCGCAAACTCTTCAAGTAAAATATTTGCTTGGCTTAAATGTTTTCTTACACAATCTAGACAAACTTTTCTAATTTTGATATCCTCCAATTATACTGCCTTATAGACTTTCCATATATCGGCAGATACCTTTAAAAACTTTATCAAAAAAACCACCAATTGGCTTTTCATTGGCAGATACAACATTATTATTAACCTCATTTCTAATACTTGAACAAGCTTCTACAATACCATAAGATTCGTGGTGAAACGCAACATATCCGCCACTCTGCCCATATCTATTCTTATCTATAATAATATAGAAAACTCCTGGAATAGGTTCATAATTATAAATTATTCCATTTATATTTTCTTTTGAAGCAGCATGAGGTTTTAAGTGGCAAACAACATCAACAAGATGAGTAATATCAGTATTTCCCTTTGTTTTGCCATCTTTTCCAAGGTGTCCAATTAAAATAGCATGAGCATTTATATCTTCAACAGACTGTTTAAACTTACCCATAATATCTCTTATTTTAGTGCGAGAATCAAATCCTTGAATCATATTTAAACTATCAGTAATAACTAAATCTGGAACGTAAGTATATAGTGCTGCGATTTGTTCCTCTATCGTACTATAATTACTAACGAGATATTCATCTTCACTAGTAATTTTCCCTTTAATCCAATTCTTGAATTCGCTTGGACTAACTTCGTTTTGGAAAACCAAAACCCTTAGCCCATTGTTATTTATAAACTTAGAAATCTCTATTGTAAGCCTGCTCTTTCCAACACCAGGAGCGCCAGACCAAATAGAAACTCTGCCCCTTGGTAATCCCCCTCCATAGATTGTATCAAGGTGAGGAATACCAGTATTTATTCTTGTAACTTCTTTAGATTCTACCTCAGATATTTTATATACTCCATCATGCATAATCTTTACACTTCCCTTCCCACTTTTTAGGTGGTTTTCTTTTGTCTTCGCATTTCGTTTATGGGTTTCACGGATTCATAATCTTTGAATTTAGTACATAATTCAAATTTTGGCAAACCGCTAGTATCTTTATAAATATGAACCGCAGAAAATAACTGTCTCAATTTTTCCCCGAAAGGATGAAAACCTGATATTCTTTGTAAAATATTAGCATTTTCAATAATTCTTCCATTTATGTCTCTCCCGCTCAACATATTTCTAGGTTTTCGATTAGAAAAAACTTCCCATAGATTTTTATTTTTTCCATTAACTTCAGATGACATAGTAGATTTCATAGAATGTTTTACATCTTTAAAACTATGATCCTTATTTATTCCCAAATCAATAAGAGCTTGAACAAAAGCATAATATAATCCGCCTTTCCTATATGGATTATGAAATATTTTATCCTTCTTAAACTTAGCTCTAAGTTCTTTCGCGTGGTCATCATCCATATGATATCTTCTAGGTTTCTTTAGATTCCCTCTATTTGTATTAATTATTTTCTTTCTTTCTTTTTCCGGTTTTGTTGCTTCAGACTTAATACTTACATAACTTTCTATTTTATTCTGCATAAAAATAAATCCTCCTTGCCCTCTCAATATAACATATCTTCGTTCTTTATGAACGAAGTTTTTCGTTTCAACTTCTCTACGCCGATTGTCAAAGAACCTTTTCAGAGTACTTGCTCTGAATACTACTTTATTATACCACACTTCTCAAAAAAAAGCAAGGGGAGAATTTTTCTCTCCAAATTTTATTAAGGATAGTAGGTGAAAGCCTCCACCACCTTGCAATACATTATTACATAACAAAGCCGACTTTTATTAAAAAGCAACGTTTTTCTTATCAAAAACTCGGTTTTTCAATAAAAACCTTAAGCTAGGCTGTAGCACGACTAGTCAAGCACACCAGCTTAACAATTTTATTGAAAAATCATAAGTACTTCAAAAACAAAGACTTACAATTTTACCCTGGCTAGTCTCCCAGACATTAGTGTTATAAGGCAACTTCTGACTAAGATTGATTGAAAAACCGCATTTTTAGTTCAAAAACTAAGGTATTTTTCAATAAATAACTTCTGGGCGAAACCTGCCAACCTGGTTCTCTGTCTAGTTCTCTGTCTAGTTCTCTGTCAAGCAACATCTTATATGCTCCAAGTTGGATTTGCTTACTTTCACCTGCAATTCAACCCTAATTACTTTCAATACAACAAGAGATTGAATTCTAATCTCTTTTATAATGTCATAGATGCGAAAAGCACCTGATTTCCTTTTTCCTCAATTTTTGGCAAAATATAAAACAGTTTGAGCATCCTTTTCAGGTGCTTTTTTACTCCTGTTCCACCTGAAAAATTTCGAAATTATTTATTACTAGCTGAATTAAACGGGATTTGAATTGAAATAGCATTCGCGCTTGAATACGTTTTTGATTCTTCTTTCACTTGCCAAAAAAGTAGACCTGCCAAACAAAGAATAATAATTGATATACTGAGTCCTGAAATTATCCAACTGATTTTGGAATAATTTTCCTTTGGACCTAAGAAACTAAGAATTTTTGATATCGATAGATTCATATTATTACCTATCCATTTAAATTAAAAAGTTATAATAAAAAATCCTTTTTATTTTTAAAAAATTTTCTGGAATCTTTTATAGACTCCAAGAAATATACTTTATTCATATATATCGTTTTACTTGATCCTAATATCTTCTGATTTTTCCAATATCATTTTATTATATTTTTTTATATCATCTACTAAATTATATCCAGCTAGTATTTCCCCTGCGCCGTTTACTTTATTCATTCCATTTTACAAGAGTATCTTCATAATCTATTTCATCCACAATTTTTTTTAAAATATCTGGTTCTTCTACAGAAGCATCCTCTTTTTTATTCTCTTTTTTGCATACTTGATCAGTCATATCTTTAGCATTATCTACTGCTGGAATAATTCCCTCAACAAACGTATCAATATCATCAAGAATATAATCTACTTCATCCATGGTAATCTGTTTCTCTTCAGAAGCATCTTTCTTTTCTTTAGATACATTTTTCTTTGCTTTTTTAAGAATTTTCGCTATCTCTTTTAACTTCTTGGCAATATCTGATATATTCTTTGTAATATGATCTGTCTTTTTTACTACTGTTATTGATTTTTTCATATTTTTTTCAAGTCCTTTCCATTTATAAGAATACCATTCTTCTTTTGATTCAGATGTATAAGCCATTTTCTTCTCCTTATCCCAATGGAAGTCCTGAAAGATAACCTGTATCAGTGCCAGATATATTTTTTATTCCACCTTTTTCTACAATTTCTCTGAACTGAGGCTCAAATACAAAATAAAGCCTAATTAGTGCTGTCTCTTTTTCGCACCACCCATCCAATGCAAGAGGATCAACAGAAAGGCTTTGGTTTATCCTAGCTCCTCCACCTACAGAAACCTCTTTCTGTGATAGAGATATACTACTAGATGTTTTGGTTTCATACTTTAAAGAACTTCTTTTGGGTTCAACCATATTTTCTGCAATTGACCTTAAATATTTTTTGGAGCTATTCAGGTGTTGAACAGAACAAAAAGCTTCTCTCTCATGGGGAGCAGTCTTTGATCCATCTCCATCATCGATACTATTCATTATTTCTTCAGCATCATCATAATGGTTTGAACTAAGTCCTTTTACAGCCGAACCACCAGCACCATAACCACCAGCACCATACTTCATATTATCCATATAAGCATTATTCTTCCAAGCCCAAGCTCCAGAACCAATAAGTATATTGCCCCTAGATTCATTCGGTGGTGTAATATTCCTTTGAACTTTGGTACGGTAGAAAACGAAACCAAAGGCTGGAACTGTATTTTCTTTTCCAATAACAAGAGATGCTATATCCCTCTTCTCATCCTCAGTAAAAAAGAACTGTCGAACTGAACCATTTGAAGAACGAAAACCGTCCCACCATAAGGTATCAGGATAACAAACATAATTCTGAGGAGGCCATTTATAATCACATTTCTCACAATATCTATCATGACCAAAATCGATACCATGTATTGGACATTTATTTATATATTGCTCCATTCCAATATGGTCAATCTTTTGTCCAGTAATTGGATTCATGCCCTTAACAGATGGTATAATAGCCGTATTGTAGCGATCATTCATCGTCCAATTAAACCATAACCCTTTTTCTGTATCTACTGGACATATATATGTTCCTGTAGCTCTAACCCAACTTTCAGGACATCCTGGCAATGCTGCAATAGGAAAGACATCAACTTTACTTCCTGGCGGAAGACCGTGAAGACCATCTCCTTTTAGACGTTGAGCTTGCATTAAGCTTGCCTTTAATCCACCACATTCCATTTCTCTAACTATACTTTTTGTTTGTTTCTTTTCTGAAGCGACTTGACTTGCATATGACATATTTACTCCCTTTTTCACTCACAAAACACTCGTTCACACAACATCCTATTCAGGAAACACTTCCCTTTTGAATTGCTCTATTATACTTCGGATTTTTCGAATTGCAACTTTAATTTTCCAGAAAAATTATAAAGAAGCCTTGATTTTTTCAATTTTAAATTCCAAATCATTGAAAGGAGTATGATGCTGGTAAAAACTATATTCATTTTGAATATTACTATCTTTTAATTTATTATTTTCAAAATAATTATATGTTATCTTTATTGGACTGGAGTTAAAAGTAATAAAATCAACATGAGTTATCACGCAATAACCTGTAACACTATTTTTATAACTCAGGCTATTCCATTTAGAATCTATCTTAAGATATTTTCTCCATTCATGAATTTTCATATTCTTATAAATTCCTCTTTATCTTTTCAACCATGCATCTAAGACTAGCTATTTTAGCATTCTCTTGATTTGAAAATTCAGCTTCATATTCCATAGTCCAATCAATATGACTATTTTTCATATATGCAGCCCAATTAACATAATTATTTGCCGTAGAAAAATTAGTTGATTTTCCAGTCTGCCTAGCAGCAGGAAGTATTTTAATAGTTTCTCCAGGTTTTGGTTGCCAGAAATTCATATTTTATATGTTAACTCCTTTATCTTTTCTGCTATATAAAACCACTTTCCATTAGGTGGATCTTTTTCACATAGTTTATTTCTGCAAACTTGCATCTTTGCAAACTGAGCATCTGTATCTTTTGCCATTTTCTCCAGTTTTCTCCTAATGCACTTTGGCATCTTAATTATCTTATCCATAGTATATTTTCTAAAATTATTTCCATAATTGCGGACATAAACAACTCTTTCTTTTTTCCATATGCTATAGAAATTTTCTTCTATCTCATCAAACCAATATTCTACTATATACCAACTATTGTTTGGAAATTCATACAATAAGATTTCGGTGCTAAGCCAACGATATTCATTATTCCTCTTTTTAGGAAAAAATAAGAATCTTTTTTTTTATCATTAACGTATTTTTATACTTTTTTTCAAGTATTTTTTTCTTCTTATCACCAACAAGCATTCTCATAGGTTCGTCCTTATTTTTTCTATCCTGATTTCTAAATTATCGATTTTCATATATCTTTTTTTCATTGGCACAGTAGGAACACGAATTACAAGATATTCACTTATCATGTCTATTTCTATGATAGAATTCTTAAATCTCAACTTTTTCGTTATTCACTTTAAAATCTCCGACTCTATCTTTACTATGCTGTTACTAAGTATTTCTATTTTTTCGTTATTAGGAGTTCTTTCCATCCCATATTCTTTAATCCCAGTGATAAGATTAACAAATTCTTTTTCAAAATTAAATATCTCTTTATCGTTCATCTCGTGTCTCCGATTTTATTATTTTAACTATACTTCTTCTCAACCTATCAATTTTATCTCTATTTGCTGTTTATTTCTTTTTCAAGTAAGAAAGCTGATCTAATGAACTTAGAAACTGTTCATTGAATTGTTTCCTGTCCTCGTCCATTTTGACCCTAACCGATTCCTTTTTAATATTTTCCACATCCGCGAGACTAAGATTATCAAAATTATCCATTTATTGCCTCCGTAATCTTTCTTATTTGGTGGTGGATAATAGCGTTTCTTGCCTCATTTTCATTTTTTCCACCATAAAAAAAGAGATTTAAAAAATCTCTGTAATAGAAAGCATTTGATTGATTATTGTCAGCCTTCAAAGATACTTGCATACCTAAAGAACTATCACCATAATTATTTACTCTTAAAATGATAGAATAATTATCCTTATCAATCCAAATATCTCCAATATTAGGCTTAATCGGTGTTACATAATATTCTTCTGTATTTTTTCCAAACATTTCTCAATCCTTTTTATTTTTCTTACTCTATCTTCTACTTCTTTTATACGTCTATGATTATTTATAATTCTAGGACGACCTATCAGACCGCTCATATATTCTCCCTCTGTTAAAAACGAATACAGCCCCATTGTGGGCAATTCTACAGAGAGTTATTATAGTCAATTCCACAAACACTTACAGACTGTTCTTTAAAATTTTTATTTTCTCCCTTAATTTAAAAATAGCTAAAGGCTCTATTCTATCACATTCATCATAAAGCTTTTGGATGTTACATTTTGATTCTTTATCTATAGGTTTAATAATACAATTTTCAATATAACAATAAACTACTTCTTTCTCAACTCTTAAAATATGAACCACCATATTTTTTAAAGAATTATGAATTGCCCAAAACTCCTTTTTAAATTTCCATGTAGAACCTATTTCTGGAATATTCATAACGCAGCCTTTATTTTTTCTATTTTAAACTTAAGCCAATCAATTTTTATCCACTTCTTATTCCTAGAAGCAGTTATTTTCGATACATGATCCGTTAATTCATCAAAACTATCATAATAATCACGAATTTTAGTTTTATTATTGGATTTCACAACTCCTCTCGTATCTTCTTAATTTTTAATTCTAAATTTATAATCTTATCAGGTATCTTTATACAATTATTAATAAAATAATCTGTCCCAACGGTCTATCTATTAGGATAAATAGTTTTCCTATTAAAATCTATAACATCAAAAGTAACTGTTGATTTTAAAATTAGTTCAATACATCATATTGATTAGCGTATATAGATATAGTCCTAAAAATAATTTAGCTTTATAACTTTCTACCCACATTATATTCTTTTTTAAATAAATCAAAACAGTCTTCGCATGAATCCCAAACCATTGTTTCTTTTTTTTCCATCAAACAATCCATTACATAAAATTTTACAGTAAAAATCACGTTTTTTTTATTAATTATCTTACCGCATCTATCGCATTTAATAATTATTTCTTTCATGATTTTTCTCTCCTATTATTTATTCATATGGTTTCTCCCTGTTATACTTATTGAACTTCGAAACTAATTCCTTTAATACCATTCAATAATTCATCGAATAGGACGACTCCAATCTATAACGATAAACAAAAGAACGGAAATAATTGCCACTATTGACATTCCTATAACAATAATCATATTATTTATTCTCCTTTCCCGTATTTAATCTATAGCTTTTTTCTACTGCAAGCATGACAGAGCTTTTTCTTCCACTCCATCCATCAATATGTATAAAAGATGGTGGTTCTGTAGGGGTATGTTCTATTATATCCCAAAGGCAGGGACTTCTCCATCCACTTATAGCTAATTCAACATATCCAAATCGTTCTTCTCTTTTAATAATGCCTTCTTGAATTCTACTCAAATCCAAGTACTGAACCTTCCAAGATGTATCGTCACCCCAATAGCAACCCCAAACAAATCCGAAGTCTCCTACGGGCCATTCCCAATTTTTATTCCAATGTTCGCTATTCATATCTATAGAACCATCATGGATATCCCACCAATCCGGTACATAAAATCCTACTGGACAAAATCCGCAACCTTTTAAAACTTCTCCATTTACACATTCTTCACCTTCTTCTGCTATGACTTTTCCTGTTTGTAAATCCAAAACAGCAGTTTTCGTATAATCCATAGATATAAGAGCATAATCCTTATCGCCTTGCCTAAAAGGTTCAAAGGTATTCAGCATTTCATAATGTCTTTCATAGGTAGCTATCTTCTTTGTTTTTCCCCTTTCGTATATATCAACAATTGTAGACTCCCAATAACCTTTGCCATTTGATTTGGATGCTGTTTTTACCATATACTTATCTCTAGGCTTTAATTGATCTGGTATTTTGAACATTATATTTTCCTTTGCTAATACTCAGCCTATTTTTATGCGATTTTTTTATTTAGCTAGAGAATCGCTTCCTTCCTCAATTTCCTTTTTTCCTATATCATTCATTTTAACAAGAGCTTCTTCCACATAATCATTTACCTTTTTAACATCTTCTTCTGACATAAACTCGCTTAATTCCCTAGCCTTGAAACGTGGACAATTTCCATTGTATCCTGTTTTTGATTTGCCGTTGATATTAATACAAAAAACATTTTCTATATTTTCTTCGCCAGTAAGAAGATTTACAATAACTTTTTCATAAGCTTTACAAATCCAAAAAATATCGTCAAGCTTTTCAGTATATTTAACCGTATATCCTTTTCCATACCAATGTAAATAATACTTTTCTCCAGATTCATCCATAACAGCATGTTGGCATTCACTGCATATAGTAAGATTATCTTTCGTTATCATTCTTATTATAAGTCTACTAACAACATCCACATCTTCTACTTTTACAGCTATTTCTTTAATAAATTCCTTTACATAAGACTTAACAACTTTAAGTGTATTCATTATTTTTCTCCTTATTTAATTGTTAATTTTTCCTTCAACTTATAAATAGAACGCCTTAACAAATGAATCCTATTATACTTATTATTAGCATCAAATTCGTATGCCCTCAAAAAATAATTTTCTTCAATAGGCAAAATACTCTTACTTCCATCTTTCCAATCAACTTGAATATGTATCATACTATAAACCTCAGAACTATATTTAAAGCCTTGTTTTACAGAAAAAACTTCATCATAAATATCTACAATTGTAATAATAGAGTTAGCCAAATCTGGAACATCTTCAACTTTCTCTTTTGAAGCTTTCCATATTTCTCCTAACGAATATTTATCAGAAGTAGTTGGTATAGTTTATATTTTTTTACGTTTATCCAACATTTAATATCACCGCTTTCAATTTTGCTATATGATTCCTTAATACACCCTCTGAATCAATATTCATGAAGTTCAAAGGCTCCTGCTACCCAATCCATTATTATTTTTCCTCTGCCATTTTATTTACCAGTTCAGCAAAAGCATTTTTATTTTCTCTATTTAATTTATCATTATCATAATCCAAACACATATCCAACATCGGGTAATATTCTTTTTTAGTTACTTTATGATCTTCCATGGCCGAAATTAACTTTTTTTTAAAATCTTTTCCATAGTTTGATGCCATAAAATCCTTTTCATTCAAATTATTTTTTAAAACATTATATCGATAATTATCTATTTCATTATTAGCTCCAAAAGAAACTGGGAAAATAATAAATGTGTATAAGGCGAAGAGTAATATAACTGTAAAAGATGCCAAAGCTAAAACTAAATAAAAATTTGATTTACCCATTTTATTCTCCCTATAATAGTTTTTTATCTATTTTCCAAAAAAATGCCACATTGAAAACCAAAAAGAAACAGAATATATCATTGCACAAATAACAGGAAACAAACCTTCTCTTATTAGCTCTTTTATATTCATAGCTTATTCCTTATCCAATCTATTTTTCAACCTACAAACTTCATACCGAAACTTCCTATATAATTCATCATAACGATATTTTTGTTCTGCATATCCATCGAATTCTTTTTCTCTTAATTTCTCCAACTCAAGTTTTTTCAATGTTTCATCAAATATCTTTTCAAATGCTTCCTCTCCAACTACAACCATTTTCATGTTCTTCTCCCTATCCTATTGCTTCACAATGAATCAATTTGAATCCCTGCAACCCTATTTCTCCTTTTTCTGCTCGTTCAACAAGAGATTTAAGACCTCTTTTTGCCGCTGCGCATATTTCATGTTTCTTACAACCCTTATATGTATCAACCTCATAAGTAACTGCTACGAAAACTGTTTTAATATCTTTCATATCTACTCCCTACTATTTTTCAAGAAAATTCCATATTGCACAAACAAACCATAAAGCTAATGCCCATAGCCCTATGCCAACCAAAAAAAGAAATTGCTCTTATCTTAAACATTATTATCCGCTTCATTCAATTCTTCTTTCGATTCTCAAAATATGAAATAAAATCTTTCTCATTCTTCTATTGTTACTTAAAATATTTGTTAAATCTAAATTAAATATAAAAAAATATCTACTACTATTATATAAATATTCTTCTGGTATTAGCTCATATATTTTTTCAATATATTCGTAAATCTCAATATTCGTTTTTTCTTTTTGAAGCTGTACATGATCTATATCTGCTTTATTAACTATCCATCCATCTTTATCCACATAGTAATTCATCTTCATAATGACCTATTTAATCTAATACAATGAAATAAAATCTTTCTTATATTTCTAGTATGAGTCAAGACTCCGCCGCCAAGCAGCTTGTTATAAGGATGGCCAAAATGAAAATATTCATCAGGCAATATTTCAAAATCTTCAAGATTAAGCTTAACTGTATTCGTTAATTCATTTTTACTATACAAATGCCCGTTCTTATGGATATACCACCAATTTCTAGCACCTGTTCTCATTATATATTCCTATTCTATCTTCTGCATACTTCTTATTTTGTTTCTTATCTTTTCAAACTTCTCTTGCCTCTTCAATTCATAGTATTCATCTTGCTTGTCAAAATATTCATTCCAATTTTTAGAAGCTTTCGCATCTTCCTCCGCTTCTTTTTTAATCACTATAGCCATTTCCTTTTTAAACATTTTGGAAAATGGCACTCGCAAAATAGCTATAAAAATCATAAAAAATGAAACTGCCAAAAATATACCTATCCAATCCATATTAACCTCCATATTTAAAATTGTCGTTAGAACTATTATCTATTTCAATATTACTATAATCTATTCCCTCTATTGTATAAGCAATTACTTCTGCAATTCTACTTGTCCATTCTAGAATATCAGATAAGCAGAATGTTATAAAAAATAGTACCAAAAATGGAAACGCAAGTATTTTTCTAATCAGTCTCATTATATTTTCTCCTATTGTTTCTGTCCGGCATCTTTAGCTATATCATTTATTCCGAACCATTTGTTTGAACCATCGGGGAGCTTAACCCTGTATTCTTTTGTTCTCTTTGTAACTGCATTAATTGTTCCTTTTTCTCCAGTTTCTTTAATAAGAACCTGATCTCCCCTTCCAAACGGGGATTTCATAAAAGGGTTATCGCAACCAATCAAAAGAACAAAGCAAACTAACAATATAAGTATTTTTTTCATACAATTCTCCCTTTTACTATATTATACCGTCAAATTTCCATTTCGCAACAAATTTCCATTACCATTTTGCTGGCTTGTCATTATTTATATCAAAAAATTTATTTATTTTATATTTTTCACCTATTTTCTTTATAGCGACACACACAAACCCAGCAATTGAAACAATTATCATTGCATAACTTAATAAAGAAAATCTAAGAGCTATAAATCTATCTCCATATGTCCATTTAATTTTACATATTTTTGTTATAAAAAGTTTCAACGATATATAAGATAAAATATATCCTAGCAAATAAATTAAAACCACCCATAAAAAAGTTTCCATAATATCATTTCCTATCTATTAAAGTTTTTTACAACGGTTATTTTATTATATTATGTTTTTCTTGTATTGCTATATTATATGCTAGAACTTTTTCTTTATAATCTTTTGAAAAACCCCTGATATTCTTAAAATCATTTTTTTTATTAATAATACAAGTTCCCCATAAACCAAAACTATGCAAATTCAAAACTTTGAATCCATTATTTTGCAAAAGTTCTATTAAAGCATCTATAATTTCATGGAATCCTACGCAAGAATGAATCTTTTTTGCTTCTTTTATAGCCATATTTGTTGAATCATTTAACAATGAACGACAAAGCTTATCGAAAGCTGCATCGGTCATTGATTTTGGAGACTTTACAATCTTTGGAGAGTAATCCTCATACCAATTATAAGCCACTATAAATAAATTCGATTTATTATTCATCATAATCTATTTCTCCAATAAATTCTCTGCTCCTTGGATTCAAATACTGTTGAAGAAATTGTCTTTCATAAGGTTTTAATTTCTTTATCTCTTTCTTAATCTCATCGCTATTGCAAAACTTTATCAAAGCTTCAACCGCTTCCAAATCTATCTCTCCAAATTCATCCATTTTGTTCTCCTATGGGAATAAAGGACTACCATCTGCAAAATCTAATCTATGATCTCCATTTTTTAATGCCTCTGCATTTTTTCTTTCTTTATCAATTTTTCTTATACAATCAATGCAGCAATGCTTTCCATCCTCATTCATCAGCCAATCTTCCCTTTTTAAATCATTAAAATGTTTAAATATTAAATCATCTGCATCTAATATTTCTTGCACTGACCAATTTATTTTTGGAAATACGAGATTTTTCTCTTTACCGCATTTATCGCATTTAATGGTTATGGTAACATCATTAAAAAAATCAACAATCATTAAACAACTCCTTATTCGTAACATCCATATCCAAAGCTGTGATTAAAATCATTAGACCAAAAGCCGTTAATACATGGAGCTTCTTCACCGCTTGCCCATTCGAATCCTTCGATTTGGCTCTTGACCATTTCTAGAAAAAGAATTGTAATATCTTTTGGCTCCATAAGATAAGATTCCATATTTTCATCATAGCAAAATTGATTGAAGTTTATGCCAAGAGATTTAAGCTTCTCTGCATAATAATCTGGAATCGTGTTATTTTCATAATCGCAACAAACAGATATCCCTGTAACTCTACGGTTTTCATCATACATCCTATGAAGAGCAATGCCGCATTTTTCTACTGCTTTGTTATAAGTTTCTTTAATTTCTTTTTCAGAATGCGTACACTTGAATACAAAATACTCAAATCTATTATGCCCATCTTCAGACCAATCACCAATAACAATCCTATAAGTATAACATTTATTCATATCTAGCCTCATAAATAGAATCATCATCTGAATAACATATGCAATAATCCAACTTGTACCTAAAGTTTTCTCCGAGCCATCTTTCTAACTCTTCTACTTCTACTCCTAGCCATTCAACAGCTTGAAGCACAGCCCAATCATCTACTTTTTCAACTCCATCAATCGAATGCATATTAAACTTAAACATCTTATAATCTGGTTTCCAAAACGTTCCGCTGATTGTCAAATCTGATTTTGTAAATGTGACAACAGTGAATTCTGCGTTATCTGCTACACGAGTGAGACCATTATGATATAAAGTTTTTTTCCAATCTGTCGGAATAATAAATGTTTTTGTTTTTACAGTCATATCATTTTTATCCTATATTAGATTCGTAACTAAATATTTTTATATCACCATTTTTTTCTACAACTAAATATCTTTTTCCGTTTCTTCTGATATAAAACGACTTCCAACCTGATGCTTCATACGTACCTTTTATAGAACTTAACGTATTTTTAGAAAAAGCAAAGTTATGAACCTTAGTTGTTTTAGTAATTTCTCTTAAATAAACCTCCCTAGCCATTATTTTATCCCCATTTTAGAATCGTAACTAAATACTCTTCTCTCTCCATCAACAGGATTTTCCATAACAAGATATCTATTTCCATCTTTTCTAAAATAGCTTGCTTTCCACCCGCTGCTTTCATAATCTGTTTTTATATTTTTTAGTACATCAGTCGTAGACCATAACTGAACCTTACTTATGGTAATTAAATAAATATTTTTAGCCATTATTTTATTCTCCTACATTCAAACATTTTTGGTTTTCCCTTCATAAATCCAGAAATATCAAAATGCTCAAAAATAAAATCATAATTGTTACTTTTAGCATCTGTTTTTTTCTGCCAATCCATTGCATCTTCATCAAAAATAGTAAAAGCCTTTTCAAAAAAAGCCTCTGCATCTTCCTTAGTTTTGAATGAATGTTTAACTTTATCCGTAATTTGGTCATGATCCCATATAGAAATTTCTATAAACCAATAAATTTCTTCTTTCATTCCTGTTCCCCTTTGTCCCAACAATTTGTACAAATTTTTCCCTTCTCTTTTACTTCAAAACATTTTTTGCATATTTCGCAATTACGATCATATTCTCTTTTTATCCATATAAACTTTTTATCATATCCAAAAAATCTATTTACGATAACAAAAAATACCGCTGATGCAGATACACTAATCAATATCAAAATAGAACATGTTATCAAATCCATAATTCCAGAACCAGGATAAGAGAAAGAAAATAATATAACAGGAGTCATAAGAAATATAATAGCAGGAATAGAAAACCATTTTTCCGAAAGCTTCCCTTCTAATTTCTTTGGTATGTACTTATATTCAGAATAGTATTGCGGAACTCCATTAGAAACCTCCAATTCCTTTCTTAGCTTTTTAAGTTCTTTAGCAGATTCATCATTCCTATTTTGATTAGGAAAAAGTATTGGAAAAAATATAAACATATCTTCTATCTCCTTATCAACTTAAGCAACTGCTTATCCAAGGCTTCAAGGTATTCTCTGCCCTGCCAACCGTTTTCCAAACCATCATATAGATTTTGAGGAATATTTTGCCTTATTTCTTTGCTTAAACTTGCTGCTCCACAAGCAATTGTTGCAACTGTATCAACATCTCCACAGAAGGCAATACTTTCCGTCAACAACTCGCTCATACTATCGCATTTCATGACTGCCGTAATCGCTGCGCTAACGCTATGCATGCCCTTGCTATCTACTGGCCCAGACCAAGGCAATGCCCAATCTGCCTTAACCAAAGATTTGATATAATCACCTACTTCGCTCTTTGGGCCTTTATCATAAGCAAAATAATGGGTCATTAAAGCCGCTCCCTGAGCCGCTGCAATGCCGTTAGGGGTATCATGGGTAACAGAAGCTTGAAGGGCTGTTTTATTCATTACTTCAATCTCAGATGCAAATACACCAATCGGGCAAGCCCTCATTGCTCCACCAGATTTATCACTGTTTGGTTTAATATGTTTTAAAAATTTTCCAGAACTTTTAGTAGATTGTAAAAACTTATAGAATCCACCAGCATATCCTGCCCTTGGGTTTCTTTTAAAACATATTAAAAACCTTTTAGCAATGGCATCTTTTGTCCATTTTCTACCGCTGATAAGCAATTCAGCAATGGCAATACTCATTTGAGTATCATCCGTGTAACGGCCAGGAACGAACCCTGGAATTTCTCTTTTACAATATGTTAGATTATTAAAAGATTCTACGATTTTAGCGTCTGCATATTCAAAGGCACTTCCGTAGCTATCTCCTATGGCACATTCTAGCAGCATAATAATTTCCTTTCCGCTCTATTATACTGTAGAAGCTGTGAATTGAAACAAAAAATTGTGAAATTTTTTACTTTTCATACTGCCACTCTTTCTTCAAACAGCATTTTTTGAATTTTATTCCGCTTCCACATGGACATGGATCATTTCTTTTTACTTTCATACTTTTCAATTGTTGCGTAGTTGGATCAAGAGCCATTTGCTTCAATCTTTTTTTAGCTTCTGGGTCTTTATCTAAAAGCTTTTTCATCTTCTTACTATCATATTCATAAATTTTTCCATTGCTTGTATCCATTTATTCTCTCCAGTAGTTTATATCCCAATTTTTTGGCATATATTGAGGATTCATAATATCTATAAAATGCTTTCTCCACATAATAAAGAAGTTTTTCAAACTATCCTTCTTCATATATATTCTAAGATTTTCTTTCATATTTTCTTTAGCTATTTGCTTATATCTTTTTCTTTCTTTTTTTAGTTCCTCTATAACATTTTTTATTTCCTCCGCTGTCATATTCTCAACATTTTTATCAACATACGAAGAAAGAAATTTATGTATTGATTTTCTTTGTTTTGATGATATTTTTCTTTTACTAATTATATTTATATTTTTTATAGCACAGACGAATCTATCAGCTACCATATGATCTTTTTGATATTGTATTATTATATCTTTTATTAAATTATCTTTAAATTTAGATGCTTCTTTTTCATATTTCCTATGGCAATCTATGCAAATAATTAAAACATCATGCATAGTATGATTAACATGCTTTTTCTCTTCTTCTATCTTTGACCATATGCTTCTGAAGAAATACGGAACACAATGATGCTTCGTCAATTCTTTTTCGCTTCCACAAACAACGCATTTCGCTTCTTTCTTAGATAGAAAAAAATTTTTATTAACATCGCTTGAATGACCCATTCCTTTAGGCTTAAACGTCAACTGTATAACTTTTCCATCTTCGTTGTCAGAAATTACCTTAGCCAAACCCCTGCTTAAATACCAATTAGCCTTTTCATCTCCACATAAGAACATAGGTTCTCCATCTGGTGATAGAACTTTAATATTACCATAGATTTTTTTCTTAAGGTGTTCCATAATTTATTTTTCTATTTTATAAATATTACCATATTCATCTTCCGTTTCAAAATAAATAATCTTGTCAGCGATTATGGTAAATTCATTACCGTATCCAGGTGCATCAAAAGGATAAAGAACAACAATTTTTCCTTCTGCGTTTTTCCATCCTCCCATTGTAATCTTTAATTTTTCCAATTTATCTTCATAGCTTAATTCATCCTGATTTGAAAAAGTCAAATCCAAATCTGCATAAATTATCCAATCATTCTGTATTTTTTCCATGAAATCAGAAAAATTCATTATATCAGGTTGTCTAAAATAATACCAAAAATGTTCATTATTTTTTCTTGCTGCTTTAATTTTTGATTTATGAATATCATAAATAAATCCATCTTCATGAACACATCTGACCGTTTCATAAACCTGTCCATTTTTTCCTTTAAAACCTGATATAACGAGATATTCTTTATCGAATTCATCTATAATAAGCCATGTATATTCTATGGATTCAATTATTTTTTTATCTCTTTCAGTATTAGTTTCCATAATCAATTTTCAACCTTTGCACTTTTACTTTCCTCGGATTCCAAATAATTGCATATGATCATAGCAATCGTCTGAGTACTTCTTAATTTTCCCTCTTTTTTAACTCTTTGTATAAGACGTTCTACATCATTTAATCTTTCGATAAGAATTGGATGTGCAGCTATAAAATCAGCCACAGTAAGATTAAGCATTCTACTAGCTATAGAAACATATTCTTTTTTAGAAAGTTGAATACTATTCATCATTGTCTCCTTCCTCAAATTTCTCCAAAACTATTTTTTGAGTTAAAATCTTCATCTTCTTCATGCACTATTATACTTCTAATTTTTCTTTTTGCAACATTTTTTCCGGAATAGCGGCAAATTTAACAGGGGATTTCCATTCAGTGACTCCATCCCAATAGATTCCATCTTCATTCTGTTTTTTTAATTTGTTTTCTGTATTGTTTTTATTTGAAATATTACATCCAATTATATCCCAAGAAAACATCATTACAAAAACAATACATACAATCTTCGCAATTCTATTCTTCATCTTACTATCTCCTAATAATTTTTATACACTGTTTTTACAATATCAAAAAGCTGACCATACAAAAAACTCAACTCATCAGATTTTAGATAATTTGAAAAACAATAATCTACATTTCTACGAATTTCAGAAGCAATTTTTTGTAAAGATTTTGTAATAATACTACCTTCTATTTTATAAATTGTTTTAATAGAACGTTTCAAACACAATTGAAATCCTTCATCAATTGGTTCATCGCCTTTAATTTCCAATACAATTTTTATATTTTTATTTTTTCCAGCAGAAGCATCTAATTCTAAAATAGCTTTTTTATCAATACCGTATTCATATATAGCAATAACATATGGTCCTTTACCATTTTTTCTTTTTTCAACATTTATTTCTAAATTATCTTTATACATTTTTGTTCCTAGACTCCAACTCTTTCTCTAGCTTTTCTATGGATTCTTTCAACCACTTTACATCTTCCATATTCAAAACCAAAGTTAGATACTTGTTTCTACTTCCATAAAAAGGGTGGGGATTTGAATCAGAAAATTCCATCAATTCCATAATAGCATAATGCCTTTCTCTAGCATCAATACAAAGAGTAACTTCTCCAGTCCAATTCAATTTTCTATTATATTCAATTTTGCAATCCATTATTATCCTTAAAAAGGTATATTATTATCTTCGCTTTGTGTGTATTCGTTGTATTCTACTACCTGACCGCTAGAATCTCTGCTTATGAAATTATCTTCTTCATTGTTTTCAACAAATTCATCTTCTTTCATTTTATCTTTACACATTTTTTCAATATTTGAAGTTATTTGCTTAAGGTTTTCGACATTTGTATTCATGCAAACAAGAAGTTCTATCATACTTTTAGACGCAGCAAAAAATGATTGAATTTCCAATTCAAGTTCTTCATCTACTCCGTTGTTTTTGGTATTTACTTCTACACTAATCATTAACTCCATAGACTTAATAATCGAATGTTTTATATGTTCAAAATCATTGTCGCAATTTTCTACAGCTCCCTGTAAAATTGACAAATCGTATATAACACTATTTTTGCTAAAAAGATTTTTCATTTAATTCTCCCTACACTATTGGATTTTTTCTAGGTCTGCCACGTTTTTTTTTAGGTTGTTCGCTTCCATTACTTATAACTGCTGAAGCAGATAATTTTTTAGCTTTTTTCTTAGCTTTCTTTTCATCTCTTTTAGCTTTTATTTTTTCTCTATTATTTGCCCTTACTCCTTCCATATCAGATAAAGATAATCCTCCTATCAAGCATTTTGAACATACACACGATTTGGATTCTATCGCAACTATAACTTCATTATCGCATTTATCACATTTTAATAATTTTCTACCATTTGAAGCCATATATTCCCCTATTCATCCCCTGCAAATTTAATAATATCGTTAACAAAAGAATCATTCCATTCATCTGCATCAAAGCGATATGCATTATCATCTACAAATAACTTGCATACTGGTTTCCCAGAGCCTACATAGATTTCATCATAATAAACGCCCCAATACCTCAACCACTCTTCCATTTCTTTTACTTGGCTATCTTGGTATTTTCCATTGTACAACCTAGAATGGCATCGACTGGAATAGATAAGTATTTTATATCCCTTGTCTCTCAAAGAATCTAGAACATCTTGGATACCATTGATAGGAGTATCATAAATAGTCCCATCATGAAATCCTTTGCGATATCCGTGTATAACACCATCAAAATCGAAAACAATAACCTTCTCTCTTTTGCTGCGACCTTCTTTTTCTTGTTCTGTTTTAGACATTAATCCTCCTATTTTGAATCAACCATTGCCGTTAGTTTAAAGAATGCGTCATCATATGGAATAACCTTAATAGGAAACAAAGACAAAAACTTAGCATAATTATACCAATCACATATCCTTATCGATTTAATCGGATTATAGTTAAAATAACCGATATCCATTCTTATATATTCATTCGTATTATCGTCTAAATAAATACAGATATTATTAAACGAGCTAGAACTTTTTCTAAGATCAAAAAGCTTTCTTATGAAATTATATATCGGTTCAAAATCTTTGTTTTTTCCATGCAAAAAACAATTAAATGGGGGATTATTGCTATAACCTGGTTTCGGATTGTCACCCTCCATCCACTCCGCATTAAGAAGGATTCCACTCTCTATAAGTATTTTGCTTCTGATTCGATTTCTCTTTACATCCATATCCCGTTTTTCAACTTTTAGTTCCTTCAGTTTCTTGGAGCATAAAACTACTTCTTCCCTCTTTGCTTTCAATTCCTTTTTTAGATCATCATACTCTTTCGTAAGTTGCTGCATCATAACTAGCCCCTTTTTCTATTACAGTTGCTGTATTATACTGTAAAATTGTTTTTTGCAACAAAAATTACTTTTTACTTTTCGGTTTTTTACAAAGACCATCCAAAGCTTTTATATGATTTTGTAACAATTCTACATTTCTTTTAGCTTCCAAATAGATTTCTTTAGATAATATTTGTATTTCTTCAAGCTGCAAACATTCTTCTGGACATTGAAAAACATCATTATTCTTTTTAACAGATAAAGATAATTCTCTTACAGAACCAGTAAGTGGATAAACCTTTTCTATTGTTTTTTGCAATAAATTCATTTTAGCTAATATTGATATATAATGTATAGAATTATTCATAATTATTTTCTTTTATATTGTTTATTAAGCTCTTTAACTATTCTGGGGAGATATTTATTCATATTATCTAGCTCATCTACAGAAACATAATCTTCAAGAGATAGGCATAAATCTTCAAATATATTTTTTGTTTTATGATTTGTAGTCGCAACAAGATTATCACCATTCTCATCTATAAAAGAATTTTTTATCTCAGAATAAAAAGGGAATTCATCATACTCTTCTTCCAAACCCTCTAGCTTAATCGTTAACTCTGTAGGAGAATATATTCCTTTTGATCCATGTAGTTCCAGAATAACTTTAAAATTATCAAATAAAAATATAGCTTTAACAATCGGGCCTTTTAATTCAGATACCCTTTCAATCTCTATATTTGGTTCTTTCATTTTTATTGATCCTTTAATTCAGTTAATTTATTTGACATCATAATGGATATTTTCTTTGCATCGGAATTTCCTTTTTTCAAAAGATTCATGAAATCTAAAAACTCTTTTTCAATATTTTCAATTTCGCAAGACAATCCATCTATTTCCAATTTATCAGATTCACCTATAACTAATGAATTATGATTTTTATACATATTTTCAATGATTAATCTCATTTCTGAAAACGATCTAAATATTTCTTTAGCTCTGGTATTTATCGTAGTAAAATGAGAAGATAATTTATGAATAGAAGAATTATATTTATATATATCTCTACTTATTCTTTCAAAATATTTTTCTTGAGATTCATCAAAATATACAAATTTAGGAGTTTCTTCTTTCCTATCTAAATACATTTCAAAATTCAATGGTTTTTTGTTTTCTTCCTTTGACATGATTCTCTATTCCCTCTTTCTCTAATTCTTCAAATGCATTTCTTTGAAATCTAAATTGATTAGAAAAATCCTCTATTGCGTCTTCAAAATCCTTTGTGAATTCCATTAATTCATCTATTTGAGATGAAACCTTTTCGTTATTATGATATTCGCCAGCATTGCCTCTTAAATAATCTATCTTCCCTTTTAGATTATTCACTGGCCCAAGCATTTCAGAAAACTTAAGTTGCAATTCATTGACCTTAACTATAACTGCTTTTAACATCTCAGGTCCGCTAGAAGACATATCTAAAATCTTATCTAATTCTTCTGGATCAACTATTCTAGCATTATAATTATATTTTGTTGATTCATATTGATTATTCGATACTCTTCCTATCTTGGCAAGAGAATCCATATTATCTAAATACATTTGCATATAAGTTTTTTTAACTTTCAAATCTTCCATTTTTACATATTCTCCATTATTTTGTCTATATATTTTTTAGATTCAATAACTGCATCATTATATTTTTCAGTCTGCAAAAAATAATCAACATGAGATTCTTTGGTATTATTATATATTTTAACAAACCATAGCTTATTAAAATTTCTTTTACTAACAAAAGAATGTTTAAGATTTATAGTGAATCCCCTATATTCAACTGAAGTTTCTACAATATTATTTTTCATGTTTATACCTATAGTCCACTTCTTTGGATAATTCATCAGCCTTATTAGCCAATATCTTTATTCTATCACTATATATACTCACACTATATTTTAAATCAAGAGATTTTGTATCTAAACAAGTAGCTGCTATAGAACACAATTCCTCTTCTACTATATCGTATGTTTTCCATAATTTGTTTGCCCTTCTACGAGCAAATATATTTTTTATACTATTAAACATTCATATCTCCAATTTTCCAAGATTCATTTTATTGAATCCCCTGAACGCATTATTTATTTGATCATAAAAATCTTTAGTATCAGGTGTAATATTTTCAACTATCGCCAAAGCCTCTTCCAACTGCATTTTCATTTTTTCATCTTTTATTGAATCTAAATCTATTTTTTGTATGTATTCTTTTAAAATCATTAAAGCAGTAGTAGAGGATAGCAAATGATTACATGCTATCCCTAACTGATCTTTTATTTTGATAATTCCATAGGAACTAGCCATTTCTATCCATCGCTTTCTTCCCTAATTCGCAAACTCCATCCGAACCTATTTTAATAGCAGAAGGCATTTCACATTTGCCATCAACGTTCGCTGGACAACCTTTAACGCTACATGGAATGCATGGTAAGCCATAATCCCTACTTTCCCACCAAGGATCATTACCGCCATTTCTAGCCATAATCCCTAATTTCATATAAACCTCCTAATCAATAACAATTTTCAATGTATTACTATTAATTGAACTCTTAAAACATTCAGCAGAATAAATCGCTCTCCCTGGAGTTGTATAGGTTTTGCCTCCATCTTTTTTTAGGATATTCCCAACTTTATATCCATTCATATAAAAGATAATTTCCCATTGTCCATTACTATCTTTTATGATTCTTAAAGCATAACCAGTGATAAACATGCCCTTCCTGCTTGTCCAAGTCTTTTCATTAGCAATTTTATTCAAACAAGCTATACAAGTTACCATAGAAGGATCGTTAGTTGTTCTAAGATTAGAATTAACAACATTTCCCTTAGATTTCATTCTTTTCCCACAACTAACGCCTTTTTCTTTCGTATACATATGAATTTTCTTCATATCTTCATCTCCTGTTCTGCTAGATTTTCCTTCAAAGTATTCTTAAGAGCATCACTCTCCAACGATCTCTTTTTCAATTCTTCAAACCACCATCTGGTCTTTGTTTTTGACATCCATAAACCATGCTGCCCCTTACCTTCTAAAACTCCCTTGGCAACAATACCTTCTTTAACTGGATATTTTCCTTCTCTTATATCCAATACAAATTGGTTATTGAAATTACCTTCGTATACAACTTCTGCTATTTCAACTTCGTTTTTGAATACGCTAATAAAATCTCTTGGAAGCAAAATACCTTTCTTATGAATATTCATATCAAATAGCATAATATCCATATTTTCTTTATCATTTGGATCATGCCATCCTGCAAAACTATTAGGGCCAAAATATTCCATATAGGCCGTAGCCCTTTCAACATTTCTTAATTGTTTTGATTTTCTTAAAATCCTGTCCAAATCATCTTCATATTTTTTTTAAATATATTAATAGCATTAGCTACCGGACTAGTATGGTCAATCAATACTGTCCTACTTCCATATTTACACCATCCATTTTTCTTAGTCCATTCAACCCTTATGCATGAACCATCGTATTTGTAAAAAGCAATACAATGATCATTTGGAGCCTTACTGGGACCAGGTATACTAAAGTATTTTTTCATAGTTTATCAAAAATTAAGGGGAGCCGAAGCTCCCCTTAATTCAATCCTTTTTAGACTAAAAAATATTTCCGCCAGGATTCAAAGGGTCTTGTCTGCGGCTTTTGCTCACAGAAATTCTACTCTTCAAACTTGGTAACTCGTCAGACTTTTTCAAATCATCATATTCGAATGCAGCCTTTGGGAACAACTCTCTCAATCCCTTAACGCCTTCTTCCCTTGCTTTCTTTACCAAATCCTTCAATCTCAACTTGTCATTATCGTTAATATCACCACGATTTGAAAGAATTCTTAAGAAAATTAATGAATCTTTACTAGCTCCATCATAAGACTGTTCACATTCATCACAATAGTTTTCCGTCAGCAAAACTCCTTCATGTAACGGACATTTCATGAATACTGCATTAGGCCATTTACCTACTTTGTACAATCTATAGGTCTTGCCATCCTTTCTAACCATTTGTGGAACTTCCCTACGTCTTGATTGTTGTAACATTTTAAGAGTTACTTCTACGTTAACAATTTCCTTTTCTTCATCTTCAAAAGCTACAACAGACCAACCATTTGAACGTTTTTTCAATTCATCAACAATTTCATAAGAGCAATCTGAATTCAATCCAGCAACTAACTCTCCATCCTTCCATTGAGAAATAGGGCGATTATTCTTAATCAATTTTTGAATGGATTGTAAAGATGCTGGTTCTTCTTCTACCTCAACTTCTGGTTCGCTTCCATTCTTGCTCTTCAATATAGCAAAAATCTTACGAAACCAGGGAACCGCAATTGGGCAACTCCCTTCACAAAATATCGCTCTCATATCTCCTTCTTTTGTATATTCGCTCATTAGTATCTCATAGGAAGCATTGCCTACCCCTATTTGCATTTCTTCTAACGTCCACCAAACAAAATCTTCAGCCTCTTCTTTTGTTTTTTCATCAAATAAAGGAATGCTCATAATGACTTCTGCTGCTTTTTCTACTTTGTTTTTTAATTCGATACTTTCAGACATGATAAATCTCCTTCTCACTCACAAAACACTCACTCAAAAAAAAATCTCAGCTTATCAGAAACGCTCTGATCTGCCTTCTCGCATTTTGGTAGAACGCCTACCGTATGCTACTATACTTCTTACTACTACACTTTATCGTAAAAAACTTCCTTTTTTCTTTAACTATTTTATTCTTCAGTCTTGTTACTGTCCGGATTAACCTTTTGAGATATTTGTAAAGCGCCAGTAAGTATTCTGACAGATTCTTCAAGAGACACTTGCAAATTAGTAATTATAGTATCAATTAAAGAAGATATCTCTTCCATTTGAAGAACAACTTCCTCATTTTCTTCATCTTTATTAGGAATTTGTTCAATATATTTATGTAAACCTAATTTAACGTCCTTAATTTTATCTCTGAAAACAACAGTTTCTTCAGAAAATAAAGAAGCAACTAAATTAATACCATCAGTAAATGAATTAAAAACTTTATCTTCTGTACTTTTTGTTTTTTGTTCAGTAACTTCTTCCATAACATATCTCCATTTCTATAATTATATTTATTTTCCATTTGCTACTTGTTTTAAATTCTTATTACGAATTTGTTTCCGAACTTCCACTTGTATATTTATAATTCTGTTCACATCTATAGAAGATTCATTTAAATAATCTTCTGTAAACTGCTTTAATTCATCCATTTGCATTTCAAAAATCTCATTAATTTTTTCATCTCTAGCTCTTATTTGATCTATTCTACAAGAAATAAATTTTGTTCTAGTTTTGAATTTTTTAAGATTATTCAAAATTGTCTTAAAACAAAAATTAGCTTTTACAATTGTATTTGCTATATCTGGACTACATATTTTTTTCATACCTTTACTCCATTTTTATTATCTTTAATAATTGTATTCATTCCCTTCTTAAGGGCAGAAGTCTGTACATTAATTAAATTATACCTTTCTTTTCCATCTTTGGCAAAATCACATATAGAACTATAAATATTTTGAATATCAACATCTACAACATTTCCAGAAGTTTTTCTTATTATTTCAAATAACACATTTAAATCAGTAATAATCAAATTAGCCAAATCAGACATTTCTGCTATATATCTTTTTATATCTTTCAAATCTATATCAAATTTTTGTGAAAAATTGTTTTTCTTTATAACACTGTTTTTAACAGAATTATTTTTCTGAAACTTATTTTCTAATTCACTAATCAAATCTAAAATAGTTCCTGTTTTATCAAAAGTTTTTGTATAATTCTTTGCCATCACTTTTCTCCTATCGCTCTATTATACTGCTATTTTTTGGTTTCGCAACTTTTTTTTTGAGGAGTCCAAGATAATCCGCCACTTTTTCCAAAAATTATGTTCGAATCGTTCCACTCATCACTACCATCAATAATCTTTTTTTCTTTAAGCAATATCAAAAAAGCTTTTTCATTGGACATAATTTCTATTTCAAGATTATTCAAATTATCTATAACGTCTTGAGCAAATAATTCATACTCTTGAATTTGAACTTTAAAATTTTCATTATTTTTTCCAATAGAAAGAACCGTATTCATATGTTTTATAGTGTCCAAGATAACACTTACTCTTTTTCTAGTATAATCAAGATAGGTAGTGCAAGCATGATTTTGAGTAACCAGCATTCTCATTAACTGAATAAATATAATATCAATTTCTTGTTCTGTATTTTCATTTTTCATTATTTATAACCTTAATATTTTTCTTATACTTTTGGCAAAACTTTTTGGTTCATCATACATTAAAGATGATTTATCAGTTAATGGATCTCTTGTCTCGTTTATACTTGCATTAGAATCTTCAACTTTAGGTGTACGAAAGCATGCAAAATCTAAAAGTTCATCATTATCTATTAGATGATATATAGCGTCCTTATAAAAATTGAGACCTTCTATTAACGATTTTATTTTAGAAACGGAGTCAGAAATAAGACAAGACAATTCTTCTGACTGCAACTTGATTTTACCCTCTCCATCATTCTTAAGATTCCTTAACGCAGAAGAGACAGAACATTCTTTGATTTTATCAAAATAGTTTTCTTTAGATACATTCCAAGAATAAATAGCCTTTTCCAGAAGTTCTTCTGTTTTTAATATATCAACAGCAACAGACATATAATCAGACCTTTCATTTTCTTTCAATGAATTCCAACCTTCTGGTATTTCTCTTGGCGAATCAGAAGTATAATGTCTCATGCCTCACCTTTAATTAAGTATATCTTTCTCTGCAAAAGTTCCCATAATATTAGCCCTAGCATTTCTCATATGATAGTAATAAGAATAATAAATATCAACGTTGCACCAATGACAAGCCAATCCGCTAGGATGAAAAGTTCTTATTTTTTTATTCTCTTCTATTATATAGTAAGCATTCCCACAATTTTCACATATTTTTACAGGAAACTGCTTTGTAACTTTTTTCAATTCTTCTTCATACAGCTTCATTTCCTCTGCGTCTTTACTGGTATCGAATAACTTATTATTCATTATACCACCCAACATCTCAGATAGAATTTTAAGCAATTCATCTGGATCATCAGGGATTTCATCGCTGTCAAAATCTTTAATCCTGTTCTTCATTGTTTCTATCTATCTCTTTCTCCAAACCTTCTAACATTATTTGTTCTCCATATTGGTTTTTATAGCAGATTCAATTTTAATAGGGTCTGTATTATTTGCTATTCTATTGAGTTCAACTCTAATCCCATTAAGGCTCACCAAAATAAGCCCTAACCATAAACATATCCACCAAGTTCCAGATATTTCAGTTTTTATCTTATCCATTATTTATCCCTCAAAATTATTGAGCCACTTTTCCATCGCTTTATCATGAACAAATCCATTCATTCCCATAAGTTCCATTGCTTCTTCTCTGCTCATCTTCCTATTTGGCTCCCATACGTTTTCCATCAATTCTTCAAAACCAGATAAATTCATCTGAATCCTTATATTTTCCGGAGTAGCATCATCCAAACAATGAAATTCATCCCAATATATTCCTGAATTGATAGTAACAACAAATCCAGTTGGAGAATCTTCGAAATCGTTAATAGCAAAAATCCATTCATTTTCCATATTATTTCACCTTTTTCTTTAAAGATATCTTATATAGCACATTATCCTTGAATACAACAGCATGAGAACCGTTTGAACATATCGTCATATCTTCAGATATAATAGGATCATTCACTACTTTAACATCAACTACTCCCATTTTATTTACAGACAATTCAAGCTGTCCATCTTCCGTGATACTTGCACAAACTCCAGTTTCTAGTACAGCGAAATTCATTTCTATATAATCTACATCTTTTATTTCTCTGAAATCATAATTGTCGTATTTTTGAGAAAGTCTAAATATAAATTTATCGTATCTTCCTTTCTTAGAACCCACAACAACAATAATTCCATTATCAAACTTAGCATCAATGATTTTGTATCCAGCCAATTCCTTCAAATGGATTTGATAATGTAATCCAACCTTTGGGAATATAGAGGCATACCATGCCTCTAACATATCCTGCATGACTAATCCATTAAAAGGAAGGCTTGAATTATCCATAACATTCGCTACTGGGCTTATGACTGCTTGCGTAGAATTCGGCATTTCTATGAATTTCAATTCATTCAAAATAGAGCCTTGTTTTACATATATCGTTCCCTTATAGGATATCAAAAAGTCTCCAGATATATCAACTTGTATATCATTGTCTAAACTTACATTCTTAAGTTTTAACTTGTTGTTCTCAAGATTTGCTGCAATGATATAAGCCTTTTTTGTAGTAACGGCAAATTCACTCGTCTTTAGAACCATATGACGATTTATGTTATTTACATACAACTCATCTTCTGTCAAAACAATAGTATTGCCATCGATCCAAGAATAACTAATTATGTTCTTAGTAAACTCTTTCATCTTATCTATGACGATATACTGCCCTCCGCTCAATACCTTCGCTACAACAGATGGATGAATAATGATAACATTCTGCATACCAAACGGAGGCTCCATCCTTTTGCCTTCTTCAAATAAAGCCTTATACCAATCTCTATATGCTTGCGGTATAGAGTCAAGCGGTTCGCATACGCTAGGAATAGAAACTCTCTTATTAAATACGGAGATATTCTTTTGCATCCTTTCTTTCATATCATTTATGGAAGGATGTTTTCCCTTAAAAGGATGAATGCCTACAAACATCTGGAAAGTAATAATGCCCCAACTAAACCAATCGCTTAACTCAGAAAATGATTTAGCATGCCGATCCTTAATATTTTCCATAATCGCCGTAGCAGGAAAATGCGGAGTTTGATAACTATCTACATCTATGAAAAATATATTATTAAACTTATCGTTGACTAGGAAGTTTAATTCGTTTACATCTACAACTAAAATACCGTTGTCATGGACATGTTTCATTGTCTCCCTGAATTTCTTAACTAATTCTATGATATCTTCTCTTTTTAAAGAATTCCTACTTTTGAAGGATTTGGTAAATATCTTGCAAAGAGGATTAGTATTCTTTACAAACTTCATTGTATATCCAATAGGATTATTTTTAGCATTTAATACAACATTTTCTGGTCTAATAATATTGGGAGAAGTTAATGTTTGAAGTTCCTGTATCTTAGCAACAGGAATCATTTTAGATGGATCATTGTATATCTTATAAGCTACATTATTTAGAACGTAGACTTGGCCTTCCCCGCCGGAGGCAAGGAAGGCATTCTTCGTAAGATTTTTTTCTGAACCCCCTTTAACAAATACTTTCATATATTATCCAAACATTTCAAAAGTTGTGGTTACATAATCATCATATTTTTTTCTAGCAATAGATTCAGATTCAAATGGGCCGATTCTCTTGCCGGTTCTATGTCTGTAAAACCATTTTCCATTATCTTCATAAAATGCTACTTCTTTTGCTACAGGAAAAGGTTTTTCAAATACTAATTTTTTATCCATATAAAATACTTTTATTCATTTCCCTATAAAAATTCCAGCTACAGACAAATCATCGTAATGTTCCCATTTATTTGTATTTGCTTCTTTCAATACTTTATTAAATCTTCGCTGAACGAACTCGCCTTGGAAGTTTTTAAAAGCCATTAATTCTTTTACAATGGTCATAAAATGAACTGGTCGTGCTTTTCTTCCGTAATCATTGGGATCAGTATTATAGAATGATTGAACCCCGTCAGACATAAGCAATACGAACTCCAATTCCTGAGTATCCAATGTTATTACATACGGAGTAAAAAACTCTTGCAAAGCTATCTCTGGCATATAGTTTATTCCGCTATTATCCAGGTGGTATGTTCTGATAATAATATTTTTTTCAGCCCTTCTCATATCCATTATTCTAGCATGATAGAAATGATAAGATAAATAAGAAGGGTATCCATTACTTGCTTCTATATCAATAACTTCAGCAGTTCCATCTTTTTTCTTTATTACAATAGTTCCATCTCCCCAACAAACTATTTTTGTTTTTTGTTTTTTAGAAACTGCGGTAAGTAGAGTAGCATCCAAACAATTTATATCATATTTTAAAGATTTGCAAATGTCTTCTAAATACCTTATTATGGGCTTATAATATAATTCATTATCAAGAGAATTAAACAATAATCCATTAGTAGAAGTAATAAGATCCCATATATGTTTTCTTGCCGCTCCTACAAGTAATCTTGCTCCAAAATCTACTTGAGGACTTGAAGAACAACCATCAGATAAAGCCGCCCATGAGACATTAAAATCTTTTAATGTCCCAGAGGCTGTGTAATCCTCACATACTTTATGTGATGAACCTATTGTAAATACTGAATCTGTATTCATTTATTATCCGATCATATTTCAAGAGAAATTGGAGTAGAAGCAACGCCGCTTCCTAAACTCTGACTCTGAGAACTAATTGACTTACTTACGAAAGCAGCCAACTTAGCAAGAGTCTTGGCATTTGCATTTCCAATCTCTACATATTGAGAAAGACCTGAATCATTCTTGAATTCATCAAGCCTAAAAGAAAGTCCAGGATTTACATTTGTTCCTACGCCAATAAGAACCGTAACGATTGATTCCAATGCTTCTGTTACCATAGCCTTCTGAACAGCGTTATCAACAGAGGCAGAATTCATTGCAGAATCATTATCATCACCATCGGTGATAATGAAAACAATACCATTCGTATTGAAATCATTGTCTACAAGCTTCTTAGCATAATCCGTAGTTGCCACTATTGAGTTTTCAGAAGCATCATACAATGCAGTTGCTCCACCAATGGTCATACAATGGTCATAATCCGCAAGATTACAGTTTTCCAAAAGCTTAAATCCATGGATTTCAATAACTGAACTATCAAAACCAACCAATCTAAGCATAAGGTTATCTGCTCTTGGGCTACGAGCGCAGGACTTTATAACTTCCTTGATAGCCGCTTCCATTTCGCTCTTAAAAGGCGAAACACTTCCACTCTGGTCAACCACAATGGTCACTAGAGTATACTCCGTTGCTCCCAATTCATTCAAGGATGTATGAGAGTATCCGTAAGACCCAGTAGGCAACTTTCCGCTAACCATATTTTCATCGTTCAACTTCGGCATTGTAATTCTCCTTTCTTAAAGTTTTTGGCTTTTTAATTAACCTATATTTTTCACCCATAACAACAGCACAAAATTCTATTGTTTCAAATCTTTAATTTTTATTTCCTTTCTTCCAACTTTTTTCTTATCTCTTCAACGTCATATTTGATAAGCAACGCCATTCCTATATCTTCATCTTTACCGAATATCTTTTTCCATATTGTCTCGTTGCCTATCATTTCTTTGATATTAACTACTTCATGCAGAAAGCGGTTTTTGTTCCAACCACTTATATCCCCAAGGCAAACTTTATCCCATGTTTTGCCTCTCGCTTCCCATTGCCTATATTATATTCCCTCTGGAGGATCAGTGTTATTCCAATAAGAATAATCTTCTACTTTTTCGGGAACTTTAAAATCTTTAAGAATCCAATATTCTCCATAAGGAATGACATAGGTTTTATTATTATACAGCCATATATTCAAAGAACAATCTATACCAAAGGGTTCTCCCTTAATATAACTTTCACTTGCCAAATAAGAATGTTTTAATACATGCCTTGTTTTTATTTGACTACCTCTGGACTTAAGGTATTCTTCCCAAGTCATTGTATTTTTACAATAAGATTCATTATAGATTTCTTTTGTCACTTCATCCGTAACACATCCTGAAAGAGCTTTTACTTTTTCAGAAACAAGGCTAAAACAATGCTCTCTGAAACATGGTATAAAGCTTTTGTAACAGGTACTTATAGGCATTCACCAAGCTGTATGAATTTTTGTACTCATAATTATTCCCCTACAGAGTCAACCCTGCTTCATCTCTTACAAGTATTCGCAAATCTTCTAAAAATCTATCTGAATCAAAATTTTCTTCTTCATCATTTCCATACTTTTCATTCTCTACATCACTAGCCAATCGTCTTAAAGCATTAGCTATTTTTGTTTCATATTCTATCCCTGAATTCATTATTATCTCCTTAAATAATTACTGCTTTATAAGTAGCCATTTTAAAACTCTTTTTAACAATTTCATAAAATCTATAATAATTTACCTTTGTTTCAAGAAATTCAAGAAAACTCTTTTTATCAATAAATGTAGAAACTGAATAAACGCCAGAGGAATCAGCCTCATTAATACTACACCAAATAATATTTCCGTTCTTTTTTCTATAAATAGTAAATTTATTATCAACAAATAATATTGTAGCACGAAATTTATAAATCTTCTTGCTTTTTGTATCTACTATTGTTCTTTTTAAATACATCCTATTACTCCTTTTCTGCTTTATTATACTGTCGATTTATTTGATTACAACTTTTTTCTTTTTATGCCTTCTGCTTTCACAGCATTATACCCTAAGAAATTAAAATTGCAACAAAAAAATCCAGAATTTCTTCAAGTTTTTTAGAGGATTTTCCGATAGTATATAATATTTAATAATAAAAGGAGATAGAATATGATAGAAATAAAAGGAGAAAAATACTATACACCTAAAGAAGTATCAACAAAGTTTAATGTAACAATAGGAACCGTTGCCAGATGGAGACAAGAAGGAAAACTAAATGGTCACAAAATAAGCTCTCATAAGTTCATATTTAGCGAAACTGATTTGGAAAAAATGGTCAAGGGAGAAAATAATGAATCAAAAATATAGTATAGAAACAGCTAAACAAATTTTCAAAGATGAAGGCTGTGAGCTATTAGAAACAAAATATTTAAATTGCAATATCCCAATGAAATATAAATGTAAATGCGGAAACATATCTAAAATAAGCTTATGTTCATTTAAAAATGGTACAAGATGCAGAAAATGTTGTATAGAAAGATCAAAATATACTTACCAAGAAGTGTATGATTACTTTAGAGAAAAAGGTTGTGAACTACTATCAAAAGAATATGCTGGTTCTAAAAAATATCTTGAATATAGATGTGCCTGCGGCAATGTAGCAAAAATAGAATTTAGAATTTTTAAATCAGGGCATTTGTGTAAAAAATGTTCTGGCAAAAGAATGGTAAAAACAATGCATAAAAGATATAATGGCAAATTATATTCTCAAACAAAAAAATTCAAGAAACAAAAAGAAAAAACTTGCCTAAAAAAATATGGCGTAAAAAACCCTCTTCAAAATGAAGAGATAAAAAAGAATAGAGAGAAAACATGCATGAAAAAATATGGAGTAAAAAATGTGTGTCAAACAAAATCACATCAAAATGCTGTTGCAAAAACGTTAAAAGAAAAATATGGAGTTGAATATTCTAGTCAAATACCAGGATTTGGAGATAAAGTTAAAGCAACAATGATGAAAAAATACGGAGTTCCTTCAGGTGTCTATTTAATTAGTCCATGCTCGAAAGAAAGCCAAAAGCTATTTTTTGAGATACATAAAAAATTATCAAAGAACATTGCTAAGAAAAATCATTTTGGTAAATTAAATGCAGAATTTGTTGCATGCCTTGAAGGTCAATATTTTAAATATGATTTTGTTAATACAAAGTTAAAAAGAGTTATAGAATATAATGGATATAATTTTCATCCTAAGCCAGAGCAAAATGAAAATGAAATAGGATGGTGCTCTTTTCATCCCAATAAGACAGTTAAAGATGCTAGGAAGTATGAAAAAAAGAAATATCTAACCTTAGAAAAAAGAGGATATAAAATACTAACTGTCTGGGACTATGAATTCAAGAAAAATCCTAAACAGTTAGTGCAAAAGTGTATTGATTTCTTATTATCTTAGAAAATCTACACTTGTTGATAGCTGCATCCCCTTAGCTGTCATATCCTTAATAAATTGATCTTGAGAAGCTTCAAAACCAGTAACAGGGCTAGTGCAATCAGTTAGTAAAACTATTTTAGATACATAACTGTCGTCTCCGAATGCGGAGGCGATGTCTCTAACTGTGAAATTAAGGCAGTGCGAACCAGCTTCGCCAGCTACTGCAATCAAATCTGCTTCCATCAATGTATTGATAAGTCCTGTATTTATTTGCGTAGTTGGGTCAGCAGGATCTGTAACCTCACTTTTAATTGCACTATAATGCTCCGTATAAACATTTGAACCCTTAGTAACATAATCGACAAGAGCGAACTGAGATTCTTCCCACTTAACTAAAGAATCAAAAAGAATAGGCAAAACTCCATGCCCTCTACTGCCAATTAAACAATGAGGAGGCCAGATCCAAAGCGGATACTTGCCGCCAGTTTCCAATGCTTCCACGTATTCAGTCATTCTCTTTGTAAGGCTTGGCTTAGTAGGAGTCCAAATACCATTCTTAACATCGCTCGTAGTGATAATTGTAAATGGCGAAGGGTGAGAACCATTAGCAGCCTTCCAAAAAATCGGATGGGCAACATCAACGAAATGGTGAGAATCTAAAGTTACATGGATATCTTCAAGTTTGTCAGAAACCCTATCAACCATCTTGGCAAGTCTCGCCATGTCCTTCTCTGCCCCTGCTACATAAAGATTGCCCTTGGGGTCACAAAAATCTGTTTGAGGGTCAATGGCAACCAAATGTACGTTTTTCATCTTTTTCTCCTTTATTATGTTAAAGTAATTTCTCTTACACCCTATTATACTGTCATTTTTTCTTTTCGCAACAGGAATATGAAAAATATTTTCAACCACCGGCAGCAGTTAAAATATCCGCATCCCACTCAAAATCTTCATATTTCTTTTCCCATTTATCAGATTGTTCACATACTTTTATAATTCTTGAATCAATAGCCTTATATTCTTTACTTGAAGTAATCTTTTTTTCATACTCATCCCACATTTCTTGTAACATTGTTTCATAAAATGTACTATGTCGTTTATTTTGTAACTTGTCCAAAAGAAAAATCGTACAAGCATTTTTGTATTTCATAATGGGCTGTATATCAAATATTTCAAAAGAAGCAAAATTATCATCCGTCCACCAAATATTAACGTGAAGAACAATTCCCAACTTAGAAATTTCAAAAAGATATACATTGTTATATTTATTTATAAGATTCTTAGTTTCCTTAATCATAGCATCCATCAACTTTTTAGGAGGCATAGATGGTTTGGAAAATTTATTATCCTGCTTTACAAAAGTACTAGCGAGTTCAGCAGGATAGCTAACTTCAAGTTTTTTACATAATTCTCTAAGCAAATTGAGTCTTTGAGTTTTTACTTTATCGTCATTCTCCTTCATTGTATTCTCCCTTTTATCCTATTATACTTTGAATTTCTAGATTTGCACCACTATTCTTCGGAAATAATAATATTTATTTCTGCTATACCCCCATTATCATTATGAAAATAACGGATATCGTTAAAAGACATGCTAAGCACTTCAACATGCTTGTTGCTCTCTCTCCAAGAATCGAAATATTTGCATATATTCTCTTTAGCTCTTTCTACGTCATAAATATCATAATATTTTTCTCTAAAAGTTACTATTCTTGTTTTTGGCATTTATTTTCTCCTGCTGATAAATATTTTTCAACAAAACTCATAGAAGTTGACATGTCTCCATGAATAATTCCAGACTTCTTCAAATTATTATATACTATTCTATATGCTTCAAGCTGTTCTCTCAAAAAACTTAAGCTGATAAATAAACCACTGCTGTTTTCTTCAATGGAACTAAATAATTCATCAAATTGCATAAGTAAAATGTCTTTTACATCTTCTGCCAAGTTGGTATCTTTTCTGATTTTATCTTTCATCATAAGTAACATAGTATGAGTTTTAGTTGTTATACTACAAGATAAAGTAGTATTGCCAACTAATTGCCTCATATTCTGAATAAGCATTTCCAGCATTGTATCATAACTAATATTTGATTCTACCATTATAACTCCTTCAATCTAATCTCTAGGGAAACCCAAACCGTATTGACAATAATCCTCGATATAATTATTAAATATTAACTTGTATGTCATATAATAATTTTCATCTATCCAAGAAAGCTTATCACATTTATGACAACAAAAAGAAGCCTTGTCTTTGTAAAATTTAATCCAATTTACAGTTTCACAATAAGGACAGATAACTTTTGTCCATGAAGATAACTTTTTTGCATATTTCTTACATTTTTTCATTTCTTACCACTCCTAAATGTTCAAGGATATTATAAAGCAACGGACTTTTTTCTTTGTTGTTATTATTCTCTGTTAAAGCACTTTCTATCCATGAAATATTTCCTATTTCTAATTTTGTTAATCCGCCATGTTTTTTACATCTAAGAAGTATATCTCTAACCTCTGATATTTGAAAACAACAGGGAGATAATTCGCATTCTTCTATTGTTTCTTCGTTTTCTCTATTTCCAATAGCATTATCCCAATCTTGTTCACTTATACTTACTTTTATGAATGAGGACATACTTTTTGCTTCAGATTCTTTCTCAAATATTCTATATTCACCTATTCCAATAGATTCCTCTAATTCATCAAAATACTCATTAGGAAAAAATATATTGCTGAATTCATACTTTGGAATATAAAGCATACAGCTACCAGTTTCAGAAAGCCCAAGAATACAGTTAATACTTCTTACAGAAGTAAAAATATATTTATCAGGCCCAAGGACAACAAAAACTTTCTGTCCTATTTCAAAAGATGGAGTATGCTCTTCATGAAAAGAAAAATGTTTTTGTTTCATAATTATTTATTCCCAAGGCAATTTCTTGCATTTGAATCCAGAAGCGGCTTTATGTCCACCCCCTCCGTTTTTCGTAGCAATTTCTGATACATCAACATCTTTGGAGTAAAGACTAACCATGTAGTTTTTTCCATTATAATAATAACTGATAAGAATAGGACAAGTCTCCATCATCTTTTCTCCACCTAAATCATCACTTCCAGCATGATAGGTATTAAGAACAAAACATTTATAACCTTCCCAATCTATTTCATGACCAGCTTTTTCCCTATGTTCTTTGAATTCCAAGTTTCTATATCTTTCTACAATTTCTCCCTCTTTAATTATGAAGAAAATGTTTTCTACTGAATTATTTTCCCAGAATTTAGAATTCGGATCAGTATCATAAGAGCAAGCACCAGCATAGAAAAATCTTGTATTATTTCCAAACTCCCACTTCCAAATATCAATATCTTCAATATATTTCAAATTCATTGGAGCCGGTTTAGAAAACAAATAATTCCAAGCTAAAACACAAGCTGAATGAGTCTCATCTCTAATTCCTGCTATATTTTCAATACTAATATAAAAATCTTTAAATTTTTTAACAGCACTTATATGATGGTCAATCCAAATAACATCGTTTGTAATTTTATATAAATCTGTCATTTCATCAATAGAAGGAGCACAATCAAGAATCCATACTTTGGAACCTTTATTTACTATATCAAATGAAAATGGTTTACTATAATTGATTGGCTGTAAAACTGCATGAAAACCATCTGTATTCTTGAGACTTTCGAGAACACACCATGCCGCGCCTCTTCCATCTAAATCATCATGATAAAATATGTAATTTTTATTCATTATTTAATTCCCTAATCTCCTGTTCAACCAATAATAGATTAAGATTTCTTACTTCTTCTCTAACTTGTTCTAAAGAAAATTCATTTCTTGGAAAATTTATTATATCATCGGTCCAATAATTCCTAGTTCCTCTAATAGTCCAAACAGTTTCGCTGCTTCTAGAATTGTGATTATCACTAAATTCATAACGAACAATAGAATGATCTGAGATAATAGTATTAACTAAAAAAATTCCTAAGCAACCTACTAAAATTGATAATGCAGCTAAAAGAATAACAGGCAAAAAAAACTTATCAATAATATTCATATTTCTCTCCTTTTAATTAAATTCCAAAATCAAGTTTATACTTTTTTCCATCTATTTTCTTATATTTACCATTATTAACAACTTTCATCGATGCAACTAAACATACCATTAAAAAAGTATCAAAATAAAATATTTTCAAAATACCTAATTCAATCGGTTCTACCAAAACAGTCTTTTTAGGTCTGGTATTTTTTATAGTAATGTATCCTATATTAAATAACTTTTTTTTACCTTCTTTTCTTATTTGTATTTTCCATTTCTTTGAATACTTAGATTTGGTTTTAATCAGAGTTAAAATCAAATTATCTCCAAGATGTTTATTAAAAATATCAAGGTTATAATTGTCTTCAAATTTTTCTTTTGTCTCTTGTATACTGTCCATTTTATTCCGGCTTTTTTTCCCATCTTGATAACAGGAATCCTCTAATCCGTTTTCTCTAAAACATTTGTCATATACTTTACCCATTTCACCGAGCCAGAATAACTTTTTACATGAATGACATTTACATGATTCATAATCTGGAAATGTTTCGTCTCTTAGATTTCCCAAGCAAACCCAATTTACTAGGGTGAGTTATGTAGGAATCGCCATTCCATCGCTTCTGAGAGTAGTGAGCGTTCTCAGCTAGTAAGCAAGCTTTTTTATATAATTTATCAAAATTATCCATTTATTAATCCTTTGGTTTATTAAAAAATCTTTCAGCTTCGTTATTTTCTATTTCATCAATTTTAGGTAAGGGGAAAATCATCTTGAATCATTCCACAATTCAAACAATATTTAAACTCAACGTAATCCCCACCACCAATTCCTATTCCTGCTGGGACATAACCCTCTCTTTCATATCCATCTTCATAAATCACCGAACACATGTCAGAGCATTTCGCATGAACCGATGCAATATTAGTACTTTTACAATTTTTACAAACCATAGCATTTCATCCCTTTCACGTTATTATACTGAAAATTTCTAGAAAAGCAACATTATTTTCCAGACAATATTTCAGGATAGCATCGTCTGGTTTCTTCTTCGGTATGAAACAAAATAATGATAGTCAGATTTGTTTTTTTGAAAAAATCAAATGATAATTTATCTGCTAAATCCTCAGACTCCATAACAAAATCTTTTGGTAAATTAAAAACATCCATTTCTAAATGAGCCATAAACTCTGGAACAAAATTAGATACATTATCTAAATTGGCTATAACGGTTGGATATTTAAATTTGATCCTATTTATTATTTCAAGTATATCTTTCTCATTATCTTTTATATCTTCTTTTTCTATTAAATGAAAACTCTTCAAAACATCTTTTAATGCTATTCCATATCCATAATGAAAAAATCTTTCTTCTTTGCTACCGGGTCTAAAATTATTATCCAAATCAAAATCAGCGGAGTCTTTTAGATAAGACTCCATAACTCTTTTGAGATGTTTTAATCTTTTCACGCTAACAATCATATCAATTTCCAAAAACAACTGTAGGCTTCATATCCCCTATCTGCATATCTATTAATGCCTTCAACTCATCTTTCTCATCCTCATCCTCATCCTCTTTTTCTTTTTCTTTTTCTTTTTCTTTTTCTTTTTCTTTTTCTTTTTCTTTTTCTTTTTCTTGAATAAATTGTATCTCTTTCAGAAGATAGATTTTTCCTTCTTTTTCTTGTATTTTAATAAGTTTTAATACATTAACAGATTCATCTTTTGAAACATTTGACCATAACTCTCCATTAAATAAATCTCCTATTTTATAATCCTTAGCAACATCATCAGGAATAGCCCAATAAATAGAATTCCTTTCATCTTTAACTTTTAATAAAGACCATCCATCAAAATCTTTTTTTACAACAATTTCTTTACCTGCATGTACAAAATCTTGATTGCTTCTTTTTGGAGATGAATTACAAATAAAAAAAATAGATAAAATCGAAACCGATGCAATTAAAAATAATTTATAAAAATTTGAAAATCTCATACTAGATACTCCTTATATAAAATATTATATCATATCGTTTATCACTTCACTTAGATAAACTTTAATTCCATCAACTTCTTCTTTAGGAGATTCATTTAATTTTTCTTTCATGCAAGAAAGCATTTCATAAATAGTTCTTAAAGAATCAATAGAATTGTTTAATTTTTTAGCCATATCGAAAACTTTATTACATTTTTTTCCAAACTCAGGGTTAACGAAATCTTCCATTATACCAAAACCCCGTCCAGCAAAAGTATTTTTTACTAAATCAATTTCTTCATTTGTTAGCCTTTCCTCTTGCATCTTCTTTCCCCTTTTTACAATTTTAGCAGCGAGTTCATAATAATTCTCTTTTACAACATATTTTTCTTTAATTTATTCACTTTCCAATAATTGTACGAATACTCCTTTGCATGAAGGCCATTCTTTTAGTATCAACCTTCCTTGTTTATTAATAAAAATAAAATTAGGATTCCCATTCTGCCAAGAACCATCATTAAAATACCAGTCTTCTATACTGCCAGCATCATGAGTATGTCCCATAACAAGTATATTATTTGGGTATTTATTATGATGTTTTAAAACGGTCTGATAAAATTTATTTAAATTTCCTCCTTTATTTACAGTGGGATTTAACCATCTATAAATATTAGAAAAGAATGATACAAATCTCATAGCTGTATCACTCAAAAATGATTCAGTACTTTTTCCCTCTACAGTAGGGCCGACTTTCATTTCAACCCATCCAGCCAACATTGCTGCCATTTTACCAAGCATCATGGCCTTATTCGGATCATTAAATATATCAAATTCATGACCATGCATAATACTAATATTTTTTCCATTTCTTGATACAACTAATCCTCCGCTCAACAACTCGAAAAACTTTGAACCCATTTCTAATCCTATAAAACCAACTAAATCTATATCATGATTACCCACAATAAAAACAGTATTCATAGATATCAATCTTTTAATCAAATCATAATATGTTCTTATAATATCTCCATGTTGAGATTGCCAAAACTCAAATACATCGCCAGCAAGAATAAGGCAATAATCTTCATCCTTTTCTACATAGTCAAGAAACTTTTCAAAATCAGCTTGATACGGTTTGAAATTATCCTTATTAGAACCATCTCCCATGTGAAGATCGCTAACAATATATAAATTCTTATCCTTAATTTTATCGAACAAGTTAATCATATTTATATCCAATCTTCTCCAAATAAATCTTCTTCTTCCATAAATCGTTTCATAATTTCAATACTTTTATTATAAGTCTGCTGATTCCATTTTGCAGAAATTTCAGCCAATTTTGGAGCCATATCTCTATTCGTTTTAATCCATTTTTTCCCTATATCGCTGCTTAAAATAACTATTAATTGATCTATTTCTTCATCAGAAAACTTTTCGTAGTAAGTTTCCATCATAGCATCAACTATTTCTGAATAATCTACAGACGATTGTATCTTTTCATTAAATTCATCATATCTTTCAAGTATTTTTGAAACAATTTCTCCAGCAACATCATTTGCAGATAATATCTCTTTTTTTAACATCTCTTTTCCATACTTAGACATTTCAATTCTCATATTTTCAAGATGATCAGTTATACCTATAAGATTAGCAAGTTTATATATCTTATTTCTTTTTTGATAGTCAATTTTCATGATTTTCCTTTCTATTCGAATAATTTCCAACCTCTATATAATTTTCTTTTTCCGACTGCTAATTCACACATTTTACTTTTTGAAAATTTATTATTTCTGCAAAATTCTGCCATATTAAATATATGTATAATTTTTCCTTCTGGATTTATCAATTTATATTTCTTGGCAACAGCTTTTATTGTAGCTTTTATTCTTTTATCTACAGCCCATTTAGGTTGCTTCTTTCCCTTGAAACATTTTGATAACTTTCTTTTTGTTTTATCCGATACCTTAAATCCTAAATGTGAAATTCTTAATTTTTCTCTAGTTTCTGGAGTAGCTTTCTTTCCTATATGCGCTTTAGATATTTTCTTCTTCACAATATCACTCATAATACCTGTCCCACCACCACCGCCACACAAGTTATAACCATTAGGACACATGGTATCAAAATATTTTATATATTTAACTTCCGATTCATTTAGTTCTTTCTGATTTTGACAATCGCAAATTTTTTCTATAGAAAAATTTTCTTTTCCATATTTTTTTATAGCTCTGTAAATAATCATATTATTATTGAAATTGCATTGCCAACAATGGGCTTTCCACCTTTGTTCTATACTTTTTGTTGTTTGACCAACATAACATTTCCCATTGATTTTATTAGTTATTTTATATATTAACAAACATTTATTTTGGCGCATTTTTATTTATATAATTTACAATCATATCTCTAACAACTTCAGAAATAGTTTTATAGTTCTTTTTACATTTCTTCTTGAATTCTACATACAATGAAGGATGAAGCATTACTCTAATTTCTTTTTCCAACTTTTTCTTATATTCAATCATGTCCTCAGAAACTTCTATCAAATGCTCTCCCAACTCCTTAGAAGTTTCTTTTGTTAAACAAATCTGATCTCCATATGGCCTGCTTTTTATCAAAATCATCCAACAATATTTAATTTTTTGCCACAACCCTAACGTATTGTTTGCTCCCATATACCAAATGCTTAAATCAATAAATCCAAATTTTCTATCATTGTCACTATCAACATGAATTTCTTCGCTTCCACAATCGCATTTAACTCTAAAATCTTTTTCCATAATCTACTCCTTTTTATTTAACAATCTCTCCATTATCCAATATATGTATTAATGCTTGTCTAACAAAATCTTTGCTCATAGCTTCAGAATAAATTTTTATTTTCCCATCTTCATCTACAAAACAAATCTCTCCAAATCCAAGAATAAATGCCTTCAATAATGCTTTTTTAACCCCTCTGACAGAAACATCATAAAAATCCAGACAATCTCTCATTCTAGTTTCAAGAGTATCTATGAATAGTTCATCCTTAGCTATCTTAGAAATTATATCAGAAACATCATTATCGTCTTTGATTTTTTCTTCGTATTTGCTAATTCTCATTTCTATATCTCCCATCCTGGATTAATTTTATTGAATAATTCTTTTTCTAATTCAGAAGGCTCAGGCACATATATATAATAGTAGGGCCAACCGCATCTTAAACATTTTCCATTGATTTTAACAATGCTTCCTCCACCATCACATACAGGGCAACAATCGATTTCACTATCAACCATCTCTTCTTCTTTTGAAGTTAATTCAATATTATTAATTCTCATCAGCTTTTTCTTCCTTAACATATTCTTCATATACAATTACTTTTAAATCACAATCTTTGAATATTTCTTCAAATACTGGACGTATATCTTCCCAACGCAATCCCCCTAACGAACAACCAACGGCAGGAAAGGCTATACTATTATACTCCCATTTTTGTAATTGCACTTAATATTTTGAAGGCATTTTTTAATCCAATCCTTCTTTGCGCCGCCAGAACCATCCCTTCGCCTAATTTTAGCTTGAGTTGCCATATTAACTATGATTTTATCTTCGCACTGGACGGTCTGTGTGACCCCAGGAACGAAACGACCTAAATGACATGCCTTCTTGTACTGTTGAATCGCAAAAGGAAACCTGTGTTTTATTTCTAATGCGATCCCAGCCCCAGATAGACCTTCACAATTCTCGCCATGGCCTATAGCATCGCATTCTGTGAGAAATATATCCCCCTTCACAAACTTAACCATTTTTTCAACCTTTCTTGATTTTTTTCTTAGTTTTCTTTTTTATACTCTTCTCTGCTACCTCTATTATACTGTCATTATCCAGAATTGCACTAATTTTTTTAACGTCTCCAAGATTTATTATTTCCTGTGCCTTTTTATCAGCATTTGGAATTGGATTATTTTGTTGATTTGTATCTATTGCTAATTCTGGCTTGAATTCTATACAGCCGCCATCAGCTATCATCACAGGCCAATCGATGTATGGATTCGGCCCAAAGATAATACCAAATTTTGAAACAAATCTATTTAAAAATATTTGACCGTCTTTTGATTTAGTTTTTATAGTTAAACTTCCATCTGGCATAAAAACAAAACCATCCATCTCCACTAACGGAAATGTAGATTTATTTTCCATAAATTATTCACCTTTATTTTTATTAATTGCTATTTTTTTTTTGCAACTATTTATTGTTTCGTATTTACAATTTTAAATGGTCCGGAAACAGCACTATTATATTGCTCTGCTGTTTCCAACGATTTCATAATCTTCTCTTCTGCGGAAAAATTATCTATAGTACTTAAAATATGTAACGCACCAATAGCAATTTCTCGTCCACTTCCCACGGAATCAAAACTATTACTAGTCTCTCCTACTTGAAAATCGCTTCCTATATAGTATAATTTTCCACGATAGCCCATAAGGAATGTTCCACCGCATTCCATTTCATTTCTTTTTTCAAGCCATCCTCCGTTCTTAAAACGATTTCTAATAGCATCTATAAATAACGTACACATATATTCCATATCATCCATATCTATTGGTTGATTTGGGATACGGAACCCATATCTTAATAATTGCCCCATTCTGAACGAAGTAGTAAAACCAAAAACCATATTATCTAAATTATTCTTAAGCAAAAAAACTTTTTCATCTTTTCTATGCCTTAAAGAATCGCCGGCAATTCCAGCGCTATCTCCCCCAATATAGACAACTCCATTATTTACAATTCCGGCTATACAAGTCAATATTGCACCCCTTTTTCTGTATGGTTAAAAAATTCCATATACCTATCAATCCACACACATACCTATTATTCTATTATAAGAGCTTCTACTCCTTTTACTCTTTCTTAAAAATATCTATTTTTTATTATTTTTTTATCTATTAAATCAAAAATTATATTTACCTAGATTATCAGAAAACATAATAAAATCATTACCTATAAGAACATATCTTCTTTTATGAGAGTTTTTTATGGAGTCAGCGATATATCTAATAATGCTTTTTATTTTTCATCATTCATCTTTGCACATAATTTCAGCTAATTTTTCTTGAAAACTATAATTTTGATCGTCTAATTTTTTTATCTTATTATTCATCATAATAATACACATCATAAGAAAATCTTTTTCAGATAATTTCTTACATTTAGAATCGACTTCTCTAAACTTCGAACAATATGCAAAAATATAACTTTCTTGCAATAGATATTCTTCCCATTCATGAATCAACTCTTCATCGCAAATTAAATCATTCATACAAGTGTTTATGTTACCAGCCCAGTTTTTCCCTTTTTTCATTCTTTCTAAATCTTTTTCAAATTTATTAATACTCATATTATCTCCTTTATCCTAAACAGGTTAAACAAGGATTCTTTGAATCCTGAAAAGCCTTCTTCAAATTTTCATAATGAGGAACGATATTGCAACGTTCCACCCATTCCCCTAACTCGTTCTTAATATAAAAAGTTCCATTCTTTTCTGTATCAGTTAAATCAGTCGTCCAATTCTTTTCTATGCCATGAAGCATTTCATGCTTATCTTTCTTGTTCTTACCCATCAATTGCTTATGGCTAAAAAATGAAGAAGCATACATAGAAAGAGAATTTCTTTCCCAATCTTTCATTCTCCACAGATAGCAATTTAATACATCTTCTTTCGGAATATTAAATGCCCTAGCATCAAATGTAGCTGTCTTTGGTTCTTTATTAGGAAATTCGGCCCTAAAATATTGTTCCCAATCTCTATTGAAATATGCTGTAAATAAAGAAGCACTAACACTCAAAATCTTAGATAGATTATAATCAAACCATGGTTGAGTTTCAAGTTCTTTATAATCCGTCAATAAAAAACTGATTTCATCAGATTGCAAATATACAGCTTCACAGCCGCTTATTTCTTTAGCGGTTATGTAAGCAGCACATTTGAAAGAATCGATCAACGGTTTGCAAAAAGGTTTTTCGAGACCTCTTGTAAAGGTGTGAAAAGCGCGTCCGTCTAACCGAACAATAACAGGAACCTTTTTTACTAAGTAGCCCCTATTAACATTTTCGTAAGTCTTAATCCTTGTTCCCAATAAATCATTCTTCATAATAAAATTCCTTAATCTGGATTTATATAACTGCTATTATTTTAATGCAAACTCATGCCAATTCTCATTTTCATCCATTCATTTTTTGTTCTCATTTTCATCCATGTAGTACAATTAAGATTAAAATACATGCCATGCCCGATTTTGAGTCCACCGAATTTTTTCCCACTCCAGATTCCGACTACCATTCCGTCACTGAAGAATACCTCTTTTTCAATTCCAGACTCATCTGCATTGAAATACGTCCAAGACCCAACCTCCCCAGAAATAGGAAGATTCTCAGACCACATAGAGTCTGGAGGACCAAGCAGTTTCATGACTTCTCTTCTAGAGATACCCAACTGAACATCTTTTGGTTGTTCTATCTTCTCTTCTGCGTTAACTACTGGCTTAACTTCCTCAACAGTAAAACTACAACTGTTTAAGTTTAAAAACAATCCCATAATACAAAACAATCCCATAATACAAAACAATATTACAATCCCATATATTCTATCTTTTATCCTTATTTTCATCTTTTCTCCTTTATTCTATTTCCTAATATGTCTGCCATTTTTTCATCCTTTCCTAAAATCCTGCGTATATCTCTTCAAGCTTTTTTAATTCACAATATTCTTCTATATCTACCATTTCTTCATCTCTACAGAAAGAACTGGGACCAAATTTTCTTTCTACAGCATCAAAATATGCTGAAAATTTTCCTTCCTCCGTATGAAACAGCCATGATGGAATATTTAATTCTTTCAATACATCTTCATATTTAGAAGCTAATACAGTATCTATACTAACATATGGTAAATCTCCTTTTATAGACAACTCTTTCATAATTGTAAACATTTTATTTTCATTATCTTGGTACTCTTTTGTTTTCACTCCCCTCCCTTTTTCCTTAAAACCAAGAAGAGTTACTCTTATAGCTCTATTATTTGCTTCTCTTAAAACAGAAGAAAAATTCCATTCATCCATTATAGCAGGAATAATCTGTATACTAGCTTTATTCCTGTCTATACCATTATATTCCAATAAATAACCAAGTCTCTGTACATCTGCAACGCTAAAAGCAGAGAAAGCAAATGAACCTATATATTCAATAATTTTAGGCCATTTACGATTATCCATAAGCCAACTTATATCTTTTGTCGAAAAGTTTGGAATTATTCCCTCTCGCCTAAGCGATATTAGATAGTCAATAAAATTAGGATGGGACAAAGGTTCTCCGCCGCCAAGAGCTACTTCAAAAATTTGCATTTCAGACAACATTTTTGCCAAAGAATATGGATTCATCTCAGAATGTTTTCCATCAGCGCTTGAGTCTTGATAACAAAAATTACAATTTTGAGTACAGAAATTAGTTATTTTTACATCCATTAATTCTGGCAAAGTTGACTTGCTTGGATTTTCTGAAGTTTGAGGAGACTCAAAACTGAATCTTATTTTTGTTCCATCTGATTGATTAAATAAAACCCAATATTCATATTTTTTATCATATCGACAAACCCAATTTTCAGTATGATTTTCTCTTGGTATTTGCAATTTGAATTCAGTATCATCAGCAAGAGGATGATTCTTTTCATCATTGTCATTACCACCCAAAATTACAAGATTATTTTGTAATATGAATTTTTTCAATTCTTGAAAAAAGGTTTTATCTGGAAATTTACTACCATATTTTCTTGGCAAAGTTAACATGCTCTGGTGATCTATATACATACTATCAAAAGAGAATTCGTTCTTGCTGGTGCTCTTTGATATCCAGTCTTTCAATATGGAAGAAAATATTTCATTCGGAGCATCTATTGAATTTCTCAATAGACATGCCAAATACAATTCTTTACTTTTTTTTGAAGCTGAAATAAAATTCTGCCAACCAAAACCATCTTCTGTAAGATAATCCGATTGCCCTGGCAAGAAAATCATGCTATGTGTACTAGAACTGTTCGTAGCAAACCCGAATCTTATATTATGTATTTTCATTTTTAATTCTTCCTTTAACTATTTTTTCAGCCTTCTTTGTCTTTTTTACTAAAATCTATTTCAATTTGACCTTCTGGCAACTTTCCCATCTCTCCGTCTATAGCTTTTTTGATAGCTTCATATTTATCCCACATTCTTTCAGCATCGTCCTTATCAAGATATCCCATAGAAAGAAATGAAGGATACCCATTGCAACTAGATGGACAAGCATCGCTCATATTAGCATAAAATAAGAAAACGCCATGTTCTTGCATTTCATCAATTTGTTCTTGTTTCATAAAAACCAAAGGCATGAAAATCAAATGCAACATATTTTCATATCCTTTTTCTATTTGCGCACTAGTAAATATTTCTCTTTTATAAACTCCAAGAGCAAGATCTTTAATTTCTCTATCTGTTCTTTTGGGATATTTACTCATAGTTATCATCCAATCCTAAAATAACCCTCATAGCTTCTATAGGGATTCCAAACATTTCGCTAACTCTGTTCATGCATTCATCACACATAGTATAATTTTTTACATCAAAAATACCAATAAATTCAAATACTTCTTCTTCACAAAACGTTTTAATTCCACTCTCATCACAAAAATGTACAATTCCATTTTCTGTTATACATAATGTTAAAAAAGTTGCAGGATTAGAATTTTTTCTTTTAATCGTTTTTACATTTCGATTTATTAACCCCAAAACAAATTCCCATTCTGTATCTATAGATTCTTTTAAACAACTATAGCATGTAAAAAATATATTCCCTTTTTCATCTACCGAAGAATCAATCTCAGATAAAATATTTTCATTTTTACAAAATGGGCATTTAATTTTCATATTATTTCCTTACGGGCAATATTTTTTGTTTTTTATAACTGTTTTTTTTCGTCTATGTCTATTGGGACATCGTTTTGTAACATATGCTTCAGTACCACTAATTAAAACTTCCTCCTGCATCTTCGTACCGCAAGATAAGCATTTCCCAGTAAAAAAACGATAAATATATAAAAATGGTTTAAACATTTTATTCCTATTAACCAAATAATGGACTGTTCCCTCCATGAAACAATCCATTATTAGCTTTAGCATCTATATTATTTTAATTCTTAACTGATTTCAAGAATACCATCCTTATAAAATAGGTCATATTCATTATCTTCGCCCATGCTGGCATCCTTAAGTAAAGAATTAGAAATCCTAATATTCCCACTCTTGTCTACCGTATAAACAGAATATTCTGATACAGAAACAGGAACATTCCTCTTATAGCCAGTAACCTTGACAGACGAAAGTTCTGCCCATGCAAATACCTTGTCTCCTGCAAAAAGATGCATTCCGGTATTTACAATAGAGCTTGGAACACAAACTCTACCTCTACTGTCTTTATTTACGGTAGCCTCCTTGGAAGCAAGCAACTTTTCGCAATCTTCGCAAATTCCATCGGTAATTTCTGCTTCTGGGAAATAAAATCCGCATTCAGAGCAAACTAATGTCTCTTCATCATCCAAATCACCTTCTTCATCTTCGATGCAGTCATCTTCATAGTCAGCTTCATTATAATCTTCTTCATCAACAATATCATCAATATCAGTATTTTCTGCTATATAATCATATAATGGTTCCACTCTTTCTCCACCACATTGCTTTATAACTTCATATTCACATACTCTCATTTTTTCATTATTATAATCAACAGGAACTGCAACAACATTCATCGGATTTACTTTAACTTCAACAAGAATACCATTAGGATAAAAACCATTAGCATAATTGTATGCAGCTACATGCAAACCACTGGAACAAGTTACATTTCTATCTGCATCAACTTGATCCCTATCCATTTTCACAATAGAACCAACACTATTATCAAAAATTTCACTATTTACATCTTTCCAATTTTCCGTAATACGCTTATAACAAACAAAACAACCATCAGCAGTTAAAGGAATTCCATTATGTTCCAAAAACCCATAAAGGTCTTTACAAGACTCTTTCGAAGGATTTTTCTTCAAATTTTCCCAAAACTTGATAAGCGGTTCATAAGGTAAATCCGCATCAACAAATTGCAGTACTCTATTACTTAAAACAACTGGCAAGGGTTCGCCATCTAAGACAATAACACCGTTTTCAAGGAAAAATCTTCCGCTAGTATGCTTCTTTAAACGAGTAGATACATTGATCATTTCTACGGCTTCATCAGTTTTCTTTTGAAGAAGTAATTCCTTAATTTTTCTGCAATAAGGATTTATAGCATCAATCGGAACAAGACAATCGGAAAAGATAATTACCACAGAGTTGTCAGTCATTAAAAAGCTTTGATAGTCCTTCATTTGTTTCTCCTTTTCAAAAAGTTGATTTTATTTCGTTCTATCCTATTATACTTTACTCTTCTACTTTTGCAACTTCTTTTTCCAGATTTTTTTCAACTGCATTAATGTAGAAAACAACATTATCTGCGGGAACACTTCTAACATAACTACTCAAATGTATAAGAAGGGGATATCTTTTTCTAAATTCTTTTGATAGATCAATAATATCAGATTGTTCTATTTCATCATTTGAAAATATCTTTTCTCCTATAATACCACAAAGATTTCTCACTTCTGTAACAGAAACTTTAGCTTCGTTCAATATATTACTTCTTTCCATATATTTATGAATAGTACTTTCCTTATTTTCAATCTTATCCAAAATCTTTTTATTAACTATAAATTCATACAGATAACTATAAGATTTATGAATTAAATCATCACCATAATTAAAATATTCCTTTCCATATAACTGAAAATTCTTATCTTCTCTTAATTTATCAATTTTGTTTTTGATCCATATCCTAAGAGGAACCCAGTTATCACCAAGCTTCTTGATATATCTTTCAGGAATACCATAAATATCAATATTATATTTCTTAGCGATATCACTCAAAGTCCATAGATTACAATATTCTTTTTTGGTTTTTTCATCAATAGCCTTTCTATAGCTCAAGGCAACGTAAACTCCGCTATCTTCAGCTAAATCAATATCTTCCGCATCTTCCCATGACCTGTATGAATCAAGCAATTTTGCTTTAACGATTGTTCGTCTTGTCCTTCCAGAAAGAATTGGAAGATTTTTCATTTTAACCACATCAGATAGATTCCCACTAGATAACTGATCGATATAAAATTTATCATTCAATTCTTTCAACTCTTTGACATCCGTAGTCAAGAACTTAATAACTTGGACTTCGGAAATATCTGGATTTTCCTTAAACAATGTAGCGATTCTACCCCTACTTGGTCTTACGGATTCAGTATTATCGATATACAATACTGTTTTTGTAGTAAAAAACAAATATCCGCCTTTCTTTACCTTTGGTTCAAATCCATTTTTCCTTATACAAAGAAAATAATCTACCTTATCCTTCGGCATAGCGAAATTTGAACTTTCATCACTGATTTTAATACCTTTGTATTCAACTTCCTTGACAAAAGAACCTAAATTACTTTTACGAAATTCTTTCCATTTGGATAAAGCAGACCAAAGATTAGGGCACTTACTGATTTCATTTTTAGTAATCTCTTCCATATCTTTAAGAATTTCTGACAGATATTTTCCTACAGATTTTTTATTTTTTTCATTATTTTCAAGATTTTCCCTATTAGCGGTAAGTTGCAAATCACCAATTTTGAAATAAATCCTTACTGGAGATTCAAATAATTTTCTATACAATTTATAGCTCTTATCAGAAGTATTGGTATCAATAAAATCTTCGCTAATACTGTAGGGAATACCATCAACCAAAGCCTTCATATGGTTATCTTCATAATTATAATAATTATTATCGTAAGCTTCAAGAATCCAACCATCCCCAGAAAGAATTACTTCTTTGTTTTTCCAAGAAAAATTATCGCATCCCAAAATGGTAGGCTTTGTATTCCAATATTGAGCGGTTTTCTGAACCCACAAACTGAAACTACCATGGTCATCTCTACGAGCATCAATAATAATCTGCGTTCCCTGCAATTCCTCAGTAACTCCAGAAGAAACAAGAGAAAGCTTTCCAATTCTTGATTCGTCTATATGAGCTACATACTGTCTACGAACCATACAATTCTCATGAATTTCCCCCTGCTTATCTTTGTAGATATCTTGGGGAGTTATAGAAACAATACAAAACGTATCGGTATAAGCAAAAGGAGATTTTGCCCCCAAGCCAAATCCTCCGGTTTGAGTATTATCATCCCGTTTGGTAGAATTGTGAACAATTATTCCATCAGCTATAAAATTGTGAAATTCATTATCTATTTCAATGTCAAAAACATCTTCTGTATTTTCTTCTTTGATATCAATAATATATTCATAACTTATATTAGAAGAAAACTTTTTATTCATAGAAAATGTTAACATATATGAATCATGTCTTGCAATAATTTCTCGCCCATTAACTATATTTGTTTTTTTTCTATCATTTTTACCTCTTTTTCTTATATTCCCGCTTCTATACCCAAGAGAATCAACCAAACTCTTAAAATCATAAGACATTTCTTTATTAGAAATTTCAAAATGATATAATGGATTATTTTGATTAGTTTTCCAACCATCAGCATCTATAAAACCTTTCAAAAAAGCAAGTCGATTTTTTTGAGTTAACCCAAAAACCCATGATGGAATCCTTTTATTATTAAAACCATCTATCCACCCTAAATCAGACAATAACTGAGATAAAATAACAGAGTTAATTTTTACTTGAGTATACTTATTATCTTTAGTATTTTTGATATCAAGATATTCCAATCCAAGATTATTAACACATTCTTTATAATAAGAATTTATAACGTCATACTCTGAAGTCGCAAAACTAACACTATATTTTATTCCCTTATATTCATTCCCTCTCCATCCATCACCGAGTAAAAAACCAAAAAATCTACAAAACCAATCTGGTATTTTATCTGTGAGATTAATTAACTTTCTAGGAGCATTCGTCAAAGTTACAGCATAGTCATTGATTGATTTGAGTAGTACTTGAGAAAAATTAGTTATTATCGATGATCCAGACTCTGTGCATAAAACAATTTGATCTGTATGTATCCTATCTAAACACTGTCTTTTATATTTTTTTTCGAATTTATATCTTTTACATACCAAATCTTCAACTTTTTTATATTCATATTTTTTTATTTTTTTATTAAAACAAAGAATAGGATGATTAGCTGTAGCAATTATTTCACGATGTAGAGTTTTGATCTTGTAGCATTTTTTCTTACCATTAGAATAAGTATTTTTTACAGTTCCAATAACAATCTTACAATTAGCATAATCATAAGAATAAACCCTATCTCCAACCTTTATATTTTTAATTTGCTTATAACTATCTGGTCCCCATACCATGGATTTGCCAGCGATACAATTGCCGTATTGAATGAATACATTAGACATACGATCTGGAGTAATTCCAGGTCCAAAGTCTTTTACATAAAAATTTGAATCGCATTGGCTAGGAAGCTTGACTTCGATAGGTAAGTCATTCTTGCCGACTTCTCTGTGGGCATCCCTAGCATTGCTCATAATCTCTTGGCAAATTGTGCGTATTGGGTTCGTATACATCTTGTTCCTTAAAATGTCCATAATAAGGGCAAGATTACCAATGCTAAAATTCTCTTCCTCAAATTCCTCAGAACGAACAACATTAACAATTGGCAAATCTAGTTTCATCGCTTTACCTTTCTATTTTTAGTTCAACTCATTATACTGCGTTTTCTCTGAAAGGAAACTTTTTCTTCAGTTTTCCAGGTGTGATTTTAATCTTTCTGCCGCTTCTCTACCATATTCTGTATTCGGATAATATTTTACCCACCATTTATCCGTATCTTCTCTAGAACCTTTTAACCTTTTAACCCCAATCATCGGATCGTTATGAGAGTCATCAACAACCTTTACAAGCTGCATCGCTATCTGCATAGCAACACGGCCAGGAATGCCCTCAATAATCAATTCATTCATTATAGCATGGGCTAATTTTTCTTCTGGCGAATCAGTCTTTATTGGAAAATTCATAATTATTTATCCCAATTTACATCGAATCCTATGATCTGTCCCATTTCCGGTTCTTTGAAACCATGTTTTTCTACAAGAATTTCTTCTAACTTTGATTTTTTATCTTTAAAAATATCATCATAAACCTCATCCGGATATTCATCGTCAAGTTTTTTTGTTATAGATTTGCAAAGAACTTCAAACTTTTCTTGTGTTATATTCTCTGGTCCAAATAAAATATCTTCATCCGAATATTCAAATTCATTTGCATCTATTATACAAAATATTTTCATTTAATTAATCCTTTCAATCTTTGTATCTCATTATCTAATGCAATAATCAATTTATTTTGTTCTGATAATGGAGAATCTGTAGCATTATCCGGTAAAATTATTACATAAACATAATCTTCACCAGGCCATTCAATTGTTTTAACATTAGCCATATTATTTTCTTTTCTTAAAATTCCTCATCTAAAAAGAATGTCCGCCATTCTGGATAACAAAATCCATGTTTTTCTATCAATTCCTTTTCAAGATGGTCACATATATCATCATATTTTGTCCATATGCTCTGAGGATTATAGGTTTTTAAAAACTCTCCACAGATGCTTCCGCATAACTCGTTAAAATCATCTTGCGACATTCCCTTGGGATGGTATAGAAAAATCTCACGAACATCTTCATAACAACTTCCAAATGCTATACAGAACATTTGTATGTTTTCTTCCATGGCTCTATTATACTCCGTCTTTTTTCTTTTGCACCGATTTTTTTAAAAAATTCCCAAAAATAATAAAGGAATTTCACAATATTAAGACAATATAATAATGTCTTTAATTTAGGAGATTAAAATGAAAAAACTATCAGATGTAGATAAAATTAAAATTGTCAAAAAATATATTAATGGTTTCTCTGGAATTAAACTGTCAGAGTTATTTAATGTAACAAAACAAAATATATATCAAATATTAAAATCCAGAAATATACCACTTAGAAAAAGAGGAAGAAAAAATGGAAAATAATTATAAAATATATTTGTTTTTAAACCCACACACAAATGGCGAGTTCATATATGGAAAATGCTCATTTAATAAGCAACCATTTTATGTTGGAAAAACATGTAAAAAACATAGATTTCGTATGCATAAAAATGAAGCATTAGCAGGAAAAGTGCATACACACAAAAATCACAAATTAGCTAAAATCCTTAGATCTGGATTTAATATAACAGATATTGTTTTTATTTTTAAAGAAAATCTTTCTTCAGATGAAGCAAAAAGATTAGAAATAGAACTTATAAAAACCATTGGAAGGTTAGATTTAAACGAAGGGCCATTAACAAATGCTACTGACGGTGGAGAAGGAATGCTAAATCCGGCTATGTCAAAACGCATGACAGGAAAAAATAATCCCATGTATGGAAAAAATGTTTGGGATATGTACGATAAAAAAAGAACAGATGAAATAAAGAAGAAATTAAGCTTGTCAAATTCTGGAAAAAATAATGGATTTTATAATAAAAAACATACTCAAGAAACAAAAGAAAAACTTAGCAAATCTCATAGTGGTGAGAAAAACTATTTATTCGGTAAAAAAATGGCAGAAGAACATAAAAAACATATAGGAGAAGCAAATATTGGAAAACACAGCAAACCCACTGGCCCTAGACCTAAAGAATATGTAGAAAAACATCTTATTGGAAATAAAAATCCCAATGCTAAAAAATTTATATTAATATCTCCAAATAAAAATGTATTTAATATTAATGGAAACTTGATACCAATATTAAAATCTTTTAAATTAAATTATACATCTATGTATGAAGTTTTAAAAGAACGAAAACCAAGTTTTAAAGGATGGGTATTAAAATACGATAAATAATTTATTTTTTATTGTTATTTTCTTCTTTTCTCTTTCTATCCAAATATTCCTTACTTCTATTAGAAGTCTCATAAAATCCCGATCCCTTAAATAAAACAGCCCCTCCAGTCCCAATAAGACGCTTAAGCCTTCTCTTACCGCATTTGGGACATTTCTTAAGAGGCTTTGAAGTCATAGACTGAAATTCCTCAAATTGGTGTTTGCAACCATTGCAGATATAGTCATAGGTCGGTGGCATATTATTTTTTGATACTCCTTTGATAACTATTAAATATACGGTTCACAAAGAGATATCTTATTTTTACATTCTGTACACTCTTCTTTCCATATATCGGCTAATAAAAATATTGCTATTTTATCGGAACTCTTTATCTTAATATGAATTGTTTCTTTTCCACATTTAGTACAATATCTTTTATTGCCTTTCTTAAATATACTATTTAAAATATCTCCAAATATACTAATCATTATCTTTTTTCTTCCTCTAATAATTCCATCCATGCCAAATATGCTCCGCTTGGACACATCCAACATGTTTTGATAAGTTCTTCTCTAGTCTTTATCAACTCTGGCGAAATTATAACTTTGATTTCTTTACTCATAATGATTTCTTTATTTTCTCCACATAAAATCTTAATTTGTTTTCTATTTTGTTAAAAGTTAATTCACTATCCAATATATCCATTATAACAAAAGTTTTATTGAGAAGTTGTGGATCAAACGCCTTACTTCCTTTTCCTACCACTTCCATACTTTCTTCTCTCAAGATAGTAATTTTAGAAGCATAATATGTACCATCCCACAAAGTAATAAAAGACTCATAAATGTACCCTTCGTTGCTTATAAGAATATCTTTATGTAAGAAATGTTTTTTCATATCACATGCCATTCTATCTCCCATGAATCATATTCGGATAAATGTAAGGTTTTGCTATTTCACAACATGCCTTAACCTTTTCCAAATCAAACAACTTATTATCATTCGATCTAACATGGGTTTCCATATCAATCCATATGAATTTATTTCCGACAATTTCCTGGATCTTCTTCAACTGCTCATCAAGATTTTGCGGTCCAAGTTCACCAGCATATCCAGTGCATGTAACATTTTCAATAGGCTGTCTCCAAGACCCAGGCAAGGTTCCAGCACCACTAGAAAGGTCATGAAGTGGAACTGCTGAGATATCAAACTTGATTAAATCTTCAATCAATTTCTCGTTAAGACCATCCATCTGAATAATGAACGTCTTATACAAGTTAAATAGATAAGCCACTACATTGAATGCCTCATAGTTAGTTTTTTGTCCATGGGTATTCAATTGCATTCTTTGAAACATATGCAGATATGGTCCAAAATTTTGATCGAAATCATATCTGTCTTCCGTAGTAAGAATATCTCTCAACCATCTTCCACAAAGGTGGCACGACAAATTCAATGGATGCTTTCTAGCATAAATTGCCAATTCATCCAACCATTGAAAAGAAGGATACCTTGCCCTTCCAGCGCTAGTCTTGGATATAAGTATTCCCCATTCTATAAATGGATACTTAATAGTCAAATCAACCATCGCTTGCGGATCAGTGTTATCATCAGCCCCAGTAAACGTAACCCTAGTTATATTCATATCTTTCTCCTATATTATGTCCAAAGACTATCTAATAATTTCATCGTATAATTCAAGAAAGTCCAATCGTGTTCAATATCGTACAGCCCTTTAATCAGAGTATATCTGCAACCACATTTCTTTTCAGATTCTGCAACTGCTTTAACAAAGTTACGAATATTTTTTAGTGGAACCTTGATTTTCTTCAATCCTGCCGCTCTAACTTCTGATCTAGAATCAGCAATCTCATTCATCATTTCGCTAATATAGAGATGTAATTCAGTAATAATTTCATATTCTGCCGTTACGCTATCTTTATATTTCTTATGATAAGAGTTTACGCTTTTTTTCAAAAGCACTGGTACTAATTCCGTATAGTCCCAGCCTTTGAATATTATTCTTTTAGATTTCTTAGCCATTGCTAACTTCCCCAGGATACTTTTTCATTAGATTTTTCAACAATTTTTTTTCTTTTTCTTCTTTATTAGCCTTAGCAATCTTTACGCCTTTTTTAGAATTTTCAATTCTTTTTAATCTTTTTTGATATTCTCTATTTGTCTCTTCTCTTTCTCCGGATAGTATGAACTCACAGCTATCATCATAAAGATTCATATATTCATAACTCACTTGCATATTTCCATATTTTTCCTCATATTTTCTGCTAATTGACATTAAGTATTCTATTAAATCATTCAAACTATTTTCTAAATCATATCCGCTTCCAAGACTTTCAATCTTTTCTTTCACCATTAATTTTTTCATATTTTATAACTCCCAAAAAATGGATAATCCGTTATCTCTTTGTTTTTTTCAACCTCTTCAATAATAAGACTTGTCATAGTTACTCCAACATCTTTCTTTTCAAGATAATCATCAGCCTTTTCAAGAATTGTTCTCATATTTACAGCATCATTTATTCCCCTATGTTGCCTTCCTTGAAAATTTATATCAAAGAAATTGCATGCTCTAGAAACAGAACACGGCTTTTGATCGGTAGCTTGAGCCACAACAGTTTTAATATTTGCATGACTATTCTTAAAAGGATATAAAATAGACCATTTTGAACAATGTTTATAAATCATTTTGCAATCGAATAATCCCCAAGAGCAAAAAATATCATCATTATCTATATATGCAGATAATTTATCTATAGCCATTTTAGAATCTGTACCTTCATCAACCATCTTTTGAGTTATACTGGTTAAATCAGTACAAAACGGAGATAGTTTAGGATGAAATACTGGTTTGACCATAATACTAAATGAATCCAATAATTTTAGAGAATAAGGTTCTACAACCGCTCCACCTATTTCAATAATTTCCATTTCATCTCTTTGCTCTCTTGTCGAATTTTCCCAACAGGTGGCTTCCAAATCTATAATTAAAAATTTCATTTTATTCCCTTCTATCTTAAAAAATAATTACCATCTTAATATCCAAAAATTAATCCCTTACCAGCTATGTTGAAATATACTCCGTTACCCCCCGAAGAAATTTTCAGAATAAAAATATTGTTTCCCTTATTTATTTTAATTAAGCCAGACGAAGAAACAACAGAAAAATTATGAAAAACCGTCAATTTTGAAGAAAACACTCCGCCATTAATTTTTATTTTTGTTTCATTTTTTGAATTTAAATAGAATATGTAATATGAATAATGATCTGGCGGATTTCCTTTAAATAACATGGTATTTTTATCTTTAGAAGCAACTGCATCTATTCGGGAAATACTTCTATTATAAACTTTTTTAATCATATCCGGATGCCTAATATATGAAAATATATCATCTTCACCTGTAGATACTTCTTGATTTGAAAATGGTCCCAAATACAAACATTTAGTAATATACTCTCCATTTTTATTATTCAATAGCTGACCCTGCAAACCTTTCGGAGGAGACCAATCATTGGTATACCCATCTCTTTCTTCTTCTAATATTACTTTCTTATCAACATCTTTTTCTTGATTAATTGTTATATTATATGCATCCACTAAATCTTTATTTAATTGAGCAACATCAGATTCAGCTTTTTTAATAGCAACGGCTAGAGTTGCTTGAATACTAGCCATTTTATTAGAATAATCTTGTTTAGCTTTTTTCAAATTATCCATATAACCTTGCGCTACAGCAATTCCGGTAAGAAAAACAATTATACAAACCGACATAATTTTTATCAACTTGAATCTCATATTTAATCCTCCAATTCTAAACTATTATACTACCAATTTTAGAAAAAACACGAAAATTATTTCTCTTTCGCAAGTTTATTTGGTGTAATTCTGCTCATCCAAAAGCCGTGGTCCATAACGTGCGATTTTCTTACATATTTAGCCATACATTTTGCAAACTCTTTGTAATGGAATTTCTTTGCCAATCTGATTACATAGCCTTCATCCGTTTCCAAAAATTATACTTAGCATCAAATGCTGCTTCAATTTTTTCTCTATCATAGATACCTTCATAGAATACTTCTATTGGAACAACTCCTAGCAGTTCAAACCATTCAAGAGTCTCTTTCCATGATAAGTTGATATTCTTATCATTCCATATGCTGAATCCAAGGAAATATGAAGGCAAGTTATCATAATAGATGGAATGCTTTGCCCACATGTTCTCTCCACATAGTCTCCAGCCATCAGGTATATTATAACCTATTTTGCTTTGGAAGTTTTTTATCCAATGTCTTGAAACATGATCTCTGGAATCGATGCTCCTAGAATGAACATAATCATTATAGATAGAAGTATTTTCTCCGTCATGCTTTATAGAAACAATAACCTCTTGATCATGAAAACAACTATCATCATCCAAAACTCTATCATCTTCTTTTATACCAGGACTCCATGGCAAATGAGACGTTTTCGGGTATTTAACATACTTAGTAAATAAGTGGCGAACTGGTTCTAAAATTTTGTAAACACTCACATCATCAAACAACGGGCCTCTCATTCGCATGCCGTTAGGAAGAATAGGATTTCCAAACTTATCTATCTGCTCATCGCTATAAAAAGCTTTTGGAACAGCTTTTTCAATAGCTTTGATAGCCATTCGTAATTCCTCAACGGTAATAAGTGTTTGTTCTGCTTTGATATGACAAGTAGGGCAAATGGTTGCCCCATTACAGATATAATATCCATAATCCTCAAATAGACGCCTCTCTATAATATGATGAACTACTAGGGACTCTTCATTTCCACAGATAACACATTTATGGTTATCTCTGGCTAAACATTGTTCTCTGAATTTGTTTCTAGTTAGCAGTTCCATGTTTCTAGCTCTTTAAATCTTCTTTATATCTCGTTCACACTTGATAGTTTCCATTTTTTCGGCTGTCTCAAAATAGTTAATCTTTTATATGCTTTCTTTTCTTTTTCTTCAAATCTCTTTTTTTCTTTCGAAAAAGAATTTGCATATCTAATCAGTATTCTTTCAAGCTTCTTCTTCACTATTTCTTCCGCATTATCCGCACCAACATGAACCATCCTATCTCTACCAACAGCAAAAATAGGAATTTTGCCATCTCCCTCATAACAATCAATCAAATCATATATAGATTTATTCTTCGGAAAAATATTTGGTCTAAAATACAAATACACTGTTCCACGCCGCCAAATACTATTCCATCTTATCAATTTACCCTTTAAGACAAAAAATCCATCGTCGAGCTTTGATATGATTACATATACTTTATCGCCCTTCTTGAAGATAGGTCTTTTAGCCATTCTGTTTTCCTTTTTTTTTCATATCAACATTAGCAAAACTACCAATAATAGTTTTCTTAAACGCAAAAGACAAAGTATCTGTTGAGCATGTATCACAATAAAACTTTGCTTCTTTTTTTGTCGCAAAAACCCCTGGAGTTGGAATAAAAATCAATCCAGTCATTTTATCAAATCCGATAATTACAAAAATATTATTTTCTTCCATTCTGTTTTCCTTTCTCGTATTTTTCAACCTCTTTTATGCATTTATCCAGAGTTTTAACACAATTTCTATAGCAACTCAAAGTAACTGTCGTATCAAGCAAATAATCATCAAAATTTACATCTAAATCCATTTCTTTAATGAATTTGATAGCATCGTCTATTGAATAAAATGCAATATCGTCTATTGAACAAAATACAATATCACTCAGATAACTACGACTGGTACGAATAGCAGCTTTTTTATAATTTACTTCCAATGTTTGAATCCACCCATCTTTGAATATATCTTCAATTTCTTGAGAAAATATTGATTCAGTTGGATAAAGAAAAATAGACTGAACATTTTCAGGTTCTCTACCTGCTACCCACGAAGATTGATTAAGAAGATTTCTCTTTTTGATTATTGATAAGGCTTTTTTCAACTGTTCTTTGTCAGTCATAACTTAGTCCTTCCTTTCTGCCCTATTATACTGAGAATTGTTGGAATTGCAACAAAATTATTCTGCTTTTAATTCCTTCATCGCACGCACTTATCCCAATCGGCAGGAAACCTCTTTATATTATCTACCCATCCTCTTTCTTCAAAGGCTTTAGCGGACATTAAATCCGCTCCCTTCGCCTCTCCCTCAACAAGAATAGGCTTTGGAATAGACGGTAAACTATCCACAAATCCCTTTATCATTGGATAATCGTTCCAATTTCTATTGCCGCAAATTAAAATTATCATTATGAATTGCCTTTCATCTACTCTGTATTATATCACTGATTTGCAGTTTGACAACAAAAATCTTCTAATTAAACTTCTATTTTTGGATCAAAAATTACTTCTTGAGATTGCATGGGTTGATCTCGTTTAGGTAATATCCCCAATTCTTGTAGTTTTTTATAAGCTCCTGGATACTTTAACATATTTTGTATTGCTTGTATAGTATATCCTGCTCTCGCTGCCACTTCCTGATTAATTTGAGGCAAAAGTTTCTCAATAGCATTATAACTTAATCCACCACGTAAGGGATTTCTACCATAGTATTGATCAGCATGTTCAGGATTTTCTTGTAAAAACCTTTGTAACATTCTAAGTTTTTTGGATTTAAAATTATCATGTTGAGATTGCCCTTTACCAAGTTCCCATCCAGCACTTACAGCTTGATACCATTCTGGATTAAATACCTTATTCTTGAATAAATCTTTAATTTTACCAGATAATATAATTTTCATGATAATACTATATTATCATTATTTAGTCCTTTTCCTTCTTAATTCTAATTAATTTTCTACATCTATATATTTCAAGCTGTCATTTTCTTCAAAAATCCTGCGATATCTCTTTACCCATATTATTCTCTTATAAAAAAGAATGCATGAGAGCGTTCCTTTCGGTTTAGGAATATCGCCCCCATGCATGAAGTGGTAATTATTTACTTTTGTACAGTTTCACTTGAAGGCATAGTCAAAAGGATAGGTGGCATTGTACCACCAGAACCAACAAGGAAGTTAGGAACATTGCCATTCCACTTTTCTAACCATGCTGTGAACGCCTCTAGTCTCTTCAATTCTAAGAAAAGAGGATTCTGTTGTGCTTCTTTAGCGGCATCGGCAATTTTCTTAATAGCATCAGCTTCACCAGCAGCCCTCTCTTTTACGGCATTGGCATCACCAATAGCCTTTTCCTTTACAGCCTTGGCTTGTGCAGTAACCTCAGATACCAACCTCTCATTAGCATCATTCTGAGCTTCTAGTCTAGCTGCGTTAACAACTTTCTCTTGCTGGGCGATAAAGGTCGCATCAATAGATTTTTGAACGTCTGGATTTTCATATTTAAAACCACCAAACATGCTAGTCGTGGTAATTGTTAATCCTCTACGCTTGAAGAATCGAATAACACCTTCCCTAGATGGATTATACAACTCGTCTCCATTTTCATCAACTTCTTTGCTTGGAGCATTTAAAACCTTTACGACTTCCTTTTCTATTTCCTCTCCTTTTTCATTAGTTTCCTTAACTATTTCCATTATTTCCACTTCTTTGATTCCGTATCTAACAGAATCAATAATTTCTTGTTTTCTATTTCTTAATGTATCCATTTTATACCTAGCAGATACTTCGGCTACAACACCTTGAAAAGCTGTTCTCACTTCTTTATCCATTACATACTGAAGTGATTTTTCTGGATAGTAATAAAGGAACGTAGGAGAATCGTCTTCAGAAACATAAGCGCTACAAGCAAAACCAGTAGAGAAACCTACACTATCATCAGATTCTGCCCAAATACCTTGATCTTTATTAGCAGTACCTGATTCTTTTTCCGCAGTCCACTCTACTGTAACTGGAGTTCTATCTATCGTAATAACTTTAATAAGATCGATATATTCTCCACTCCAATACATATAACCAGTCGATTTCCACCTACGGGGAATTTCAATTCTTTTGGCAGCAACTTTTCTATCTTTTAAATATTCGATAGAATCGAATTTAGCTTGCTTATTTTCTCCCTCAAGCTTAATAACAAATGCAGTTTCATTAGGCTGAATTTCTTTAAATTTCTCTTCCTTATATTGCTTGCAACCTACAAAACTACCTGCTAAAATAATAAACATCAACATCAATACATAATTCTTCATAACATTTTTTCCTTTCATTAAAAGATTTTTAATATCTTTACCAAAAAACAATACGACAATAATAACCCAACCAATTCCCACTGAAATAATTGGTATAATTGCCGTTGCAGATTCTGATCTACGAGTAGCTAAAAAGGCTTCATTTTCTTGACCAGCTTTAACTTGGTCAACTGCCCTATCAGCAATCGCCATAGGAACTTCGCCAGTGTAAACAAAGTAATTTACAGTCCATGACAAAGTAACACATAATATCAAACACAATACAAACTTAATAAAAAACTTTTTCACATTTTTATCTCCTAAAAAAATTACATTCCAAACATTAAAATACCAATATAAAATAGTCCTATAATTATTGCAGGTATTCCAACAGCTCTTAGAACTCCTGCAATCGCTAAAACAACAAATGAAATAATTGCAGGACTAACTACAGTCAACCAACTATAATCTGGGAAGCTAGGATTACACCCTTTTGCAAAAACCGCATCTTCCGTTGTCCAAACACTTTCACTACACCACCCAAAGAAAAACATACTTACAGCGAATATAATAAGACATCCACCGAATAAATCTATTTTCTTACCTAATGGGGCATCAGCAAAGAAACAAGCTATTGCTCCAACTACTGCAACAACTACAGCAGCTATAAAAATAAGATAAAAAACAGCAGGAATTACCAAGCATAAAAATTTATCAGCCATTTCCAACATTTAGACCATCCTTTCGTTCATCAACACTATTATACTGCATCTTTTTAATCTTGCAACATTTTTTCCAATTCTTTTTCGGAAATTATTTTTACACCTAACTTATTAGCTTTCTTTGATTTAGAACTAGCTGAATTAGGATCAGACTGAACCAGATAATTCAACCTCTTTGATACGCTGCTAGAAATTTCTCCACCACATGCTTTAATATCTGTTTCAATTTCATTCTTTATTCTACTAAATACACCAGTCAAAACAAACGTCTTATCAGTAAACTTACCAATAACCTTTTGTTTCTTAATAATTTTTTTGATTTTTACTCCAACAGATATCAAATCATAAATAATATCCTTATAGTTTTCCAATCCATCTTGAATAATAGATGCGATATTAGGAATACCCCAAGCCGAAGCATTATTAACTAATTTATTGTTCTTATCTAACCAATCTTCGATAGTATCTAATTCTCCATTTGCAGCAATACGGATAATTTCAACCCTTCTCTTTCCAAGATGATCAATTCCCAACGAACCTAAAAATTCATCGATAGTCAATTCTTTGCTCTTTTCGATTTCTTCTACGATCTTATTTGCCCTCTTATCTCCAAAAACTCCATTTCCTACATTTAAAGTTGCAATATCATTAACTGTTAATCTATACAAATCCGCTGGAGTCTTAACTAGTTTTTTTGCAATCAAAGCATCAAGAACAGTATCACTCTTCTTCATAGTTCCAATACCTTTAATATCTAAACTTGTAACCCATCTGCTTATCTTTCCTCTCTGTTGAGCAGGGCAATCTGAATTCATGCATTTTAATTCAGAACCCTCTTTCCCTGTCGAATTTATCTTTCTAGCTGTTACGCCATTACATACCGGACAATAAGAAGGTTCTTTAATTTCTTTTGCATTACTTGGAGTATCTAATACTTCCATAACTTGAGGAATAATTTCTCCACCCTTCTCAACCCAAACCTTACAGCCAATACGAACTTTTAATTCTGCAATATTATCAAAATTGTGAAGTGTCGCCCTAGAAACAATTGTTCCAGCTATTTCTATTGGTTCTAATTCAGCTACTGGCGTAATCTTACCAGTATGCCCAACAGTATAAATAATATCTTTAATTGTTGTTTCGTTTCCAGGAGAATCCGGTTTGTACGCCATAGCAAACTTTGGTCTACCAGAAGAATATCCAAGCTTGTCCTGATATGCTATTTCGTTAGCTTCAAAAACTGTTCCATCAACCCAAATATGGCTGTTGAAATATTCGATAGCGAAATCTTTTCTCTTAGACATGGTGTACTTGTAATACTTGATACAATCGTCAACGGTTTTCAGTACTCGATATGGAGTAGTAGTGAAACCCATTGCCCTGAGAATCTTCATCTTCTGTTCTTTGGTCTTGAAGTCAACATCAGAAACAAGGTCGAACGCCATGAACCTTAAAGCAGACGAATCAGAACCATCTTTCCTGCCCATGATACCAGTACCAAAGTTTCGTGGATTGGCATACTCTTTATTCGGGTCTAACTTGTTCCAATTCTCGACAGTAAGAAGAACTTCTCCCCTTACAGAAAAATCTACCTTGTTATTAACCGTCTTTGGAATGCTTTTGAAATTGACCGCATTGCCAGTAACAATTCGGCCAGTAGTTCCGTCCCCTCTAGTAATTGCTTGGTGAAGCTCACCATTCTTATAGTACAAAGCGAGACTTGCCCCATCGAGCTTCGGCATACCGACCATTTCTACATTGTTGCCATTACCCTTCGGAAGCAGCCGATAGAACTTTCTGAAATCGTCCTCTTCGCATACCTTGTTCAGAGAACCCATCGGAAGGCTATGCTCAGCCTCTTCAAGATGGTCTGCCATATCGATAGGAGAACCAACTTGCTTCAGGAAATAGTTATTAGGGTCTAAGGCTCTCAGCTTGTCTACGAGATGGTCGTAGGCAGCATCAGACATACTTGCGTTGTCTGGGTCGTTGTAATAGTCGTGGCTAGCCTCTTCTAGCTTCTTCACCAGATTTTTGACTTCTGCTGCATCGGTTTTCATGTTCTTCTCCGTCCTTTCTTCTTCAACCTATTATACTGCAATCTCTGGTGAATTCACATCTTTTTTCTCGCAAATTCTCGATTAATTCTTCGTCAAATTCCTCTACAAATACCTCTTTTCCGCCGTTTGGGAAGACCCCATTTGGCTCATCAGGGGGATTGCCATAACCCGCCCTAGACATATAGCGAAACCTATCCTCACTCTTAATTCTATCGAGAAAAATTTCATCTTTGTGATTTATTTCAAACCCCCTATGAACATACTTATCTATTCTTTTGTCATTGAAGGATTGATTATTTATGAAATTCAACAACATCTGCTTTTTCTCGACGGCTTCAAAAGCATCCTCTAAGTGGTATCCCTTATCTTCGGTGACCATGAAAGCACATTGAGCCATATCAAAATACTTCACAACCTTTTCTGGACTTCCAAGATAGCCTTGAGGGAATATCAAATCGATACGATTCCCCTCGTGGAAGTATTTCCTGTTTTTCGAGACGTAATTTTCTTCCAGAAAACGGAATCCTTCGTTTTGTAATTTGTCTGCTATTTCCATTGCCTCTTCGGTACTTCATGCGAATACATCTACATCTGGCATTTTTGAAAGGTCTGCTAACGAATCTCCTTTCATATCCTCTCCATGGATATAATAATAGATGTGCTTTAATACCGACCCGCCTCCGACTCCGAACTCATATCCTTCCAAAGTACCGAAGATGAATCCAAGTTTTTTTCTAGCATAAAGCAATGCATCTACATTGCGATCAATAAACGCCATTCTTGTTCTCCATGAAAAAAGAATTGTTTACACATTCTATCATAAGAAAAAGCACTTAATAAACTATATTTTTTAAAAGGAATCTTCCAGTAAAGCTAGTATTATTATAAATATGATCTTAAAAACTTATAAATACAGGATTTATCCTACTAGAAAACAACAAGAATTATTTGCACAACATTTTGGTTGTTGTCGTTTTATCTATAATTGGGAATTGGAACTTAAAATAAAATCCTATACTAAAAATAAAACAAAATTGTCATATTTTAATACTACAAGTTTATTACCTAAACTTAAAGAAGAAAAACCCTGGTTAAAAGATGTTTATTCTCAGTTTTTACAAACTTCTCTTAAAAATTTGGATACTGCTTTTACTTGTTTTTTTAGAAAGAAGAATAGTTTCCCCAAGTTCAAAAGTAAACACTATTCCCGCCAATCATATTCTATAAGACAAGGAGCTAAGGTAAATTTTAAAAAAGGGAATATCTATCTGCCAAAAATTGGAAAAGTGAATACTGTTTTTTCTAGAACTTTTATGGGCAAAATTAAAACCTGTACTGTTTCTAAAACACCCACAAACAAGTATTACATATCTATTTTGGTAGAAACAGTAGATAATATACCGAAAAAGAGACATATTAAAGAAAAAACATCTCTAGGCATAGATTTGGGTATTAAGCACTTTATAACAACTTCTAACGGTGAAAAAACAGATAATCCCAAGTTTTTAGATAAACAGTTAAACAAACTTAAAGTTCTTCAACGGAGAACATCTAGGAAAGTTAAG
>JAFCCM010000092.1 GCA_017610225.1 Candidatus Aenigmatarchaeota archaeon
AGTTATTTCTGATTTAGTTTCTATTCACGATAATGGAACATTACCAGGAGAAAGGGGAACATTCTTTTTTGATGATGATGGAATAAAAACAAAAGACAATACTCTTGTTGATAAAGGCGTGTTAAAACAATTCATGCATGACAGGCAATCCTGTGTGTTAATGAATTCTGATCCAACAGGTAATGCAAGAGCTCAAGATTTCTCAAAAAAAGTTCTTGTAAGAATGACCAATACCTATATCTCGCCGGGTGATTGGACGCTCAAGGAACTAATCGAAGAAACAAAATCAGGTTATTATTTGATTAAAAGTCTAACAGGTATGGAAGATCCTCTTGGGGGAAACATGCAGATGATTACAGCTAGAGCAATGCAAATAATTGATGGAGAATTAACAGGATTATTCAAGGGAGTAGGAATAACAGGAAAAGTTTTAGAATTTTTAAGTAGAGTAGACGCAGTCACAGATGATTTTAAAATATCTGGAAGTGGTTGCGGTAAAGGAAAAGAAGATTATGTTTCTGTAACCACTGGTGGACCTCATATGCGTGTAAGAGAGGCGATGATAGGATGAAAGAAATATTAAATGAAGCAAAAAAGTTAGCAAATGATTTTGACATTTACTTACAGTTGACTAGAATAAATGAAGTTCATCTGGAAAAAAACAGAATTAATTTTGTTAATGAAGTTCTTGACTCAGGTTATGGTATTCGTGTTTTGAAGGGGGGATTAGGTTTCAGTACGAGTAATATTAAATCTGATGGTGCAGTCAAAAAAACAATTCTTAATGCAATTAAATCTGCCGAGATAACTGAAAAAGTTGAGTTTGAATTTCCTCAACAAGAAAAATATCCTGAAGTAAAAACAATTGACAAAGAAATAAAAAATAAAGGAGAAGAAGTTGTAAAAAATTATGCAGAAGAATTATTGAATGAAATTCCAAAAGATGTCCTGTTATCATTTGGTAAAGTAAGAACTTATGACAGTATTACAAGTATTATCAATTCTCAAGGTCTAAATGTCAAAAGAGAAGATACAAACTTTATGGTTGAATTATCATTAATAGTTAAAAAAAATGGTAAAAGAATGGAGTTTTGGCCTCATGAATATAGAAGAAGGATACGGGATTTGCCAATGTCTGAAATCGATAAATGGATAAAAATATCTCATGACCAGACAATTGCAAAACACCCAAAGACAGAAAAAACAACTGTTATATTTTCTCCGCCAATGATTCTTGATGGTTTAGGAACAGTGATAGGAAGTCATGCAACAGGATCTGCAAAAGTTAATGATGTAACAAAATTTGACGTAGAAGAAAAAATTGCTTCCGAAAAGTTAACAATAATTTCTGATGGTCTTTACCCTTATGGTCTGATGACAAGTGAATTTGATGATGAAGGTATCCCACAGAGAAAAATTCCGATTATTGAAAACGGTGTATTCAAAGGATTTGTTTATGACCAATTTTACGCAAAAAAAGATAATACCAAATCGACAGGAAATGGACTAAAACAGTCAGATGTTTTCTACACGTTTGATGGTAAGTACGGATCTCAACCTGGAGATCAGATATCTAATTTTTATGTCAAACCTGGTGATGTAAGTTATGAAGAAATGATTGAAGAAATCAAACATGGTATTCTAATCGAACAATTTAGTTGGTTGTCTCCAGATGCTATCACTGGTAAATTTTCCTCAGAGATAAGAGCAGGGTATTATATTGATAATGGTGAGATAGGAAAACCTATTAATGGTGGGTTAGTTGTTGGGAATGTTTTTGATATGATTAAGAGGATTCAAATGATTTCTGATAAATCAGTAATTACTTCTGGTGGTAATATTCTTGCTGGTGTCTGTCCTTATATCGCTTTTGAGGATGTTCAGGTAGCGGGGAAATAGAAATTTTATTAATTCAAGATGATAATAAAATATATGCCTAGAAAAAAAACGAGTCCTACTTTTTTTGAAAAGTTTAAAAATTTTATTATATTTGTATTTTTGAGTATAGTATGTTTGGTTGTTTTTTTTATAGTGTTAGATATAATATTTCAGGATGGAATGTCCTCAGATAATCCTTTTTATTTTTTAGCTATAATTTTTAGTCCAGCAATTGTTTATGTTATCAAAGATGTTATCAAAAAGAAAAAATCAATTGTAGATTTATTATCTGATGATAGTTGGAGTAGTGTTATAATGTTTTGTTGCTTGACAATGATTTTAGTGCTTCTATTGGTACCAATGTTAACAGACATGTCTTTTTTTGTTGGTATTTTACCTTTATCTATTATGTTTGGAATTAGAAGTTCACTTAGATTATATAAAGGTAAAGATATTAAACTTTTTAAATCCACAGTTTCTAAAACTGCTTTAGCTTTTATTTTTGCTTTTAATATTACATCTAGAATAGTCAAAAAATTAAAAATTGATAGACATTTAAAGGGAAAATTATTACTATCTTTCTTAGTTGGTATGGGTTTTTCAATAATTGGTTTCGAAATTGTCGCATTTATAATGATATTTATTTTCGAAGGAAACATTCATTGGTAAATAGTTTTGTGAAAGAGAAAAAAGTCAGTAATATAATTCTAAATATTAAATAATTAATATGAAACTTCAACAACTCAAACTGGTACATTAACTGGTTCTTCCATAGATTTCATTGCTTCAATTCTTGCCGCCTGTTTTGCCAAGTTAAATCCAAAGTTGATCAAATTTTTTACTCCAGGATTTTCCGTGTTCAGTCTGAAAAGTTTCGCTTTCCCTATTCGCCTAGTAGGTAACACAATTCCTGATTCTTCTAGTTTATCCCAAAACATATGGAGTGTAGACCAACCAATATCTGCACCTTCAGCTATTTCGGATTTGGAATAGTCAAATATTCTATTCTGGATGAAGAAGTCTAAGACTTTGATTATAGGGTATTCTCCAAAAAACTGTACAAATACGGTTTTATCGTTCATTTCAATCACCAATATTATATATCCCTAATTGTACGTTTATATTTATAAAGATAATGGTTTATGTTCATTCTAATGAATAATAGTTTAAATTCTCAGAAAATAAAAATATCTATGATATCATGGAATTGGAAGAAAGACTGAAATGGTGGGTCCTCCACAAAATGTTATTACATACATGGGTAGGAAAAAAACATACTAATATTGATAATATTCCCAAAGGTCAGCCAAAACATTTGTACAAAATTATCAAAAATGTAATTAAAGATTTTAGAAGGGAAAACCTAATTCTATTTAAACCAACAAGTTATGGTATACAAGTTTCTTTGAATCCAAGAAGGATAGAAGAAATAATTGAATATATAGAAGAGAACGAACCAAAATTTAGTGATAAAAAATGAAACTCCAACAATTCCAACAAGAACTAAAAAACCATAATTTAGATGCTTCTATTTTCCTTTGCTCCTCACCAATCCATGACTCAAATATTCAATATTTTACTGGTTTCCAGCAGACTAGATTTTATGCTTTCAGTTGTTTAATAATAACTCAACAAAAATCCGTCCTCGTAACATCTCAACTAGAATATGACCGTGCAGTAAGATTAGCAAAGGCAGATGAAATAATAAACCTCAAAGATTATGACAATAGTCTAACAAAAATTCTTGAAGAAAAATTAAAAGATGCTAAAAATATTGGGATAATTGAGAGACTATTTCCACATAGACTTGCAAAAAAATTAAAAGGAAAAAAATTACAAGATATTTCTTGGATAACAGAAAATCTCAGAATGATTAAAACAAAAAAAGAAATAGAATTAATAAAAAAATCTTGTAAAATCGCAAATCATGGGATAAAAATAATTCAGGGAAATCTGTCGACTAGAACAACAGAAAAAGAATTAGCATTATTACTTCAACAAGAACTTATTCGGCGAGGTGCTGATGAGTTGGCATTTCCAATAATTGTTACTTCTGGTCAGAGGTCAGCATACATTCACCCTGAACCAAGTTATACTGACAAAAAAATTCAGAAGGGGTTAGGGTTAGTTGATTTTGGTGCTAGGTATCAAGGTTATTGTTCAGATGTTACAGTTCCATTCTCACTTGGAAGATTAAATGAAAAACAAAAGAAAATCTTTCAGGTCACGCAAGAAGCTTATGAAAAATCTGTTGATGTTTTAGAAATAGGAATTCCAACATGGGAAGTTTATGAAGTTGCAAATAAAATCTTAGAGAAAAATAATTTTGAATTCAAACATTCATTAGGTCATGGATTAGGATTGGATGTTCATGATAGTCCTAACCTGTTACCAAAACCTAAAACACAAGAAAATTTGAAAAATTGGGAGGAAATTAAATTACAAGAAGGTATAGTTTTTACAATTGAACCTGGTGTTTACGTTCCTGAAAGGGGTGGATGTAGATTAGAGAATGATGTATTAATGACAAAACGAGGACCAAAAGTTTTAACTAAGTCGAAATTTATAGAATTATAAGAGGTCTAAATTGTGAAAAGAAAAAGAATAATTATCATGGGAGCAGCTGGAAGAGATTTTCATAATTTCAACGTTCACTTCAAAGATAATCCACGATATAATGTAGTCGCTTTCACAGCTACACAAATACCAAATATTTCAAAAAGAAATTATCCAAAGGAATTGTCAGGAAGATTTTATCCAAATGGAATACCTATTCACCCCGAAAAAAAGTTACCAGAATTAATCAAAAAACTAAAAATTGAAGAAGTGTTCTTCTGCTATAGTGATATTACTCATAAATATGTTATGAACAGATGTTCTGTTGTTAACGCTGCTGGCGCGGATTTTGAACTTATGGGTGCTGAAAATACAATGATAGAATCCATAAAACCAGTTATTGCTGTTTGTGCTGTCAGGACTGGTTGTGGAAAAAGTCAAACAGCAAGAAAAATCGTTGAAATTCTTAAGAAGAAAAGATTAAGAGTAGTTGCAATTCGTCATCCAATGCCTTATGGTAACCTTGCTATGCAGACTGTTCAAAGATTTGAAAATTATGAAGATTTGAAAAAAAATAACTGCACTATAGAAGAAATGGAAGAATATGAACCGTATATTGAAAGAGGACTGGTAGTTTATTCTGGAGTGGATTATGAAAGAATCCTTGAAAAGGCTGAGAAAGAAGCTGATGTCATAGTCTGGGATGGAGGAAACAATGATACTCCATTTATTAGACCGGATTTACACATAGTTGTTACTGACCCTCACAGGGCTGGTCATGAAAAATCATACTATCCTGGCGAAACTAATTTCAGAATGGCAGATGTAATAATAATAAACAAGATAGATAGTGCTGACCCAAAGAATGTTAAAATAATTCTTGACAATGCAAAAGAAATGAATCCAAAGGCAAAAATAATCAGAGCAAATTCTAAAATAAAAGTAGATAATCCAGAACTGATAAAAGGTAAGAAAGTTTTAGTCATTGAAGATGGACCTACATTAACACATGGTGGAATGACCTTTGGGGCTGGAGTCGTTGCTGCACAAAAATTGGGATGTGAGTTGGTTAATCCTAGATATTCTGCTGTTGGGTCAATAGAAGAAATATTCAAGAAATATCCTCAACTTGAGAATCTTCTCCCTGCAATGGGGTATGGAAAAAAACAAATGAAAGAACTTGAGGAAACCATCAATAAAATAAGATGTGATGCTGTAGTTGTAGGAACACCAATAGATTTAGGCAAGTTACTTAAAGTTAACAAACCAATGGTTAGAGTAAGGTATGATCTTAAGGAAATAGGTAAACCAAATCTTAAAACAATATTAAGTAGTTTTGGGAAAAAGTATAAACTGAGGAGATATTATGGGAAGACATCCAAGAAGCCACAAGAAAAAGACAATGGCAGCAAA
>JAFCCM010000093.1 GCA_017610225.1 Candidatus Aenigmatarchaeota archaeon
TCTTGAATATCTTCATGTTCTTCTTCCATAATTTTACTCCATAATTACTTTCATTCTGCCTGTTTTGTCTCCTGGCATCCTCATAGGTTTCCCTTCAAGAATTTTACCATCTTTAACATGTTCACATACAAATCTATTCTTTCTATTTGGTCTTGCTCCATAACAACTATCAGTTGAATTGTATGGACATTGTAGTGCCAAAGGACATACTTCGTTTATTTTTAATATTATCATGCTTCAATGTCTCCTGTTTCTGGTTTAATATATTTACTTACTTTAACTAATTCATATCTAACAATGGCATTAACAATGCCATCCCATGTATTTTTATTGAAAGCTCCATCCGGTAAATCATTGCCTCTCAGCCAATCTTCTCCGGGTCTTGCTTTTCTTGATTGTACTTGGCAACCAAGGTATCCTCTATCATTTGTTCTATCACTTGCAACTATAAAATATTGATGTTCTTCTGTATAAAACCCAAACCTTCTATAAACTTCTTTTCCTGGAGTACAATGACCTTCAAGTTCATGTATAAATTCGTTTAGTTTGCCTGGATATACTAATTGTTTAATCCACTGATCAAGCATCTCCATTTTCGAGTATTCTTTTAATTCTGTAATAGATTTTTCTGTCATTTCATTATTTCCTCCCATAGTTGAAATATTGGATCTATCCACTCAGGACATTTTGCTCTAGCAAATATAACAACTCCTTGAATTTGTAGGGGTGTGTTATATTTTTCCCTTTCTCGTTGCATAGATTCTCCTGTGGTTAAAACATCATCAACAATCAAAAGAGTGTTTGATTCTTTACTTACATATTTTTTTAACTCATTATATAATCTAGAGCCACCTGTTGGAATCCCAACCACATCACAAAAATCATATTTTTCAGTTATAATAACGGCAATGGTTTTTATGTCTGTATTTGTTAACATATCACATTCGATTTTAAAATTTAGTTTTAATCCAGAATGTGAAATGAAATCCTTCAATACAAATAAGTTGTCCATTTCGATTCTCCTTATATTTCACAAGAACCATTTGTACATGTAACATCTTCTGGTTCCATATTTGATTCGACTTTTGTGCCTGTATCATTCAATATATATTTTCTAGCTTCTTCATCAGTCATCTTATTCAATATTTGACCATCCTTGGACCCATCACGGTACACTGTGACCCCTTTAAGATCATGAATGTACTCCAACAATAGATTGCTTAGATCTTCGTCTGTCGTCTCTTTTGGAAGATTAATTGTTTTACTTACAGATGCATCACAATATCTTTGACATGCTACTTGCATTTCAAAATGATCTTTTGGTTCGAGATCGTATGCATCCACAAACCATTCAGGTATTTCTTCACCCTTTTCTATCATTTCTTGATACATTGGATGAATATAAATCCTCTTGCTAACTCTATCCTTTCGTTTCATAGCTTTAGCAAACAAAGGTTCAATTGCACTTGAATAATCAGTGAGTAGTGAGATTGTGCCCGTAGGAGCTAGTGCCATAGATGTACAATTTCTAATACCATACTTCTTAATATCCATTCTCAATGAAGCAGGGAGTTTTCTGACAAATGATGCTTTTCCATATGCGATTGGATCAAACATTGGGAATGATCCCTTTTCAATCGCTAATTCAACAGAAGCTTGATAAACAGAATCTCTAATAAATCTCATGATTCTTTCTGTTTCAGCAACAGCTCTTTCGTTTCCATATACTACTTTCTTTGCAAATAAATATTCTGCCAGACCAATAACACCAATGCCAATTCGTCTTGATTTATGAGCATTAATATCAATATCTTTCAGAGTATATTTATTAACTTCAATTACATTATCAAGAAATCTTACAGCGGTTTTAATAGTTGTTTGAAGTTTTATCCAATTGGTATTAATATTACCTGTAATAAAATTAGGCAAAACAAGTGACCCAAGATCACAAACACCATAAGGACCTAGTGTTGTTTCTCCGCATTGTAAATTATTAATATAATTAAATTTTTTTCCTTTTTCTGAATTTACCATTATATAAAAATTATGATTATCATCGACTGTACCATTATATACATTTTCATAACCATCTTCTTCAATCTTAATAATTTTATAATTTAGATCAATAGAAGCAACTTCTTTAATTTCTTTAAAACTAGAAAAAGAATATTCGTTTGGTTTAGGATGTTTTCCATATAAAGTGTAAGGTATTTCATTTTCTTTACATCGTTTTTGTAATTCATAAGAAAATGGGGCTCTATTTAAGTCATCGCTCAAATCTTTATAAAATTCAACAATTTTAGTTCTTCTAAATTTATCCTGCTTATTATTAAATTCTTTTTGTTTATTTCTATGGGAAACTGATTTATTACAACATTTTCTTGAACAAAAGGCTCTTTCTCTTAATTCCCATGTTGTTAAAAACTCTTTATTACAATACTCACAATTCTTAATAACTTTCATTCCACCATATTCTTTTTCAAATACTAATATAAAATCTGTTTCATTTTGTAGTTTTAAAAATCTTTTATAACTTCTCATCATAGCAGGAGAATAATCAAAATCAAATTCCGATAAAACTGATTTAATATACAAATCAATTGATTTAAAATTTTGTTTAAATACTTCTGATGCCCAATATGGAATATTTTTCTTTTTACAATATAATTTCCATTCATTAACTCCAACAGGTCCATTTTTCTTTCTGATTAAATTTCTTAATTCTTCATCAATCATTTCAAAAGTCCAACCCATCCATCTACCATTTTTAAAACCCTTTCTAATATTTAATTTGTTATGAATAGAAATGTGTTTACTATGACTTTCTAATAGTTGTAAATTTAATGGATTATTATTTAATTTGTTTTCATCTTTATGATGAATAACTTCTCCTTTTTTAATACTCGTATTATTATGAAATTCATAAATCAATTTGTGTTCAGTTTTTTGTCTTCTAATGTCATTTTTAAATCTATAATGCCCATTAGGATCTTTTTCTTTTATCATATGATGCATTCTATCATTGACAATTAACTCATTTGCTTGTTTAACAGTTCCATCATTCATAGTAAATTTATGATTTTCAGTACATCTAATATATGAGCCATCTTCAAGAGTTATTTTTAATATTTTTTTATTATAACCCGAAACTCTTGGTCTACGCATCATTTTAACTTCAAGATCATGAGTAGATTCATTTAATGAATATACAGGAACATCTTTACTTTCTTCAGCTAATTGCTTGATAGGAACTTCTCCTCTTCCATCAGCAACAACAACTAACATATCACCTGTTAGACATGGGTTTGTGCCCAAAACTGGTTCAAAATAATATGAGTTATTCTTTTGAAAGTTTGTCCAATTGATAAGACCAGGTTCAGCACATTGAATCATGTTTGTTACAATTTTTTCCCATAGATCTCTAGCCCTTACACTTCCATATTCTTTTTGTTTGAATTTGAAAGTCCATTTATCATCTGCCTCAACTGCCATGAGGAAATCTTCATTAACAGCGACAGAAATATTAAAGCTTGAAATTCTTCCATCTACTATTTTAGCATCAATGAAATCCATAACTTCGGGATGAGTAATATCAACATGTGCTATTGCCGCAGCTCGTCTTGCTCCTCCACTTTCAATCGTTCTTGCTACGGCATCAGCTGCTTCAATAAAGCTAACAAGTCCAGATGATTTTCCACCCTTTCCTAAAATGCTATCACCTCTTGGTCTTAATGGTGTGAAGTTGCAACCAACACCGCCTCCTTCTGACCAGAGTATTAATGAATCTTTTATAAATTGCCCAATTTCTTCAATAGAGTCACCAACAGGTAAATGATAACAATTAAACAGTGATCCCCTTGGTCTTCCACAATTTCTTAAGATTCTTCCACCCGGAAGAAAGTCCATGTTGTAAATCATATCTGCAAATGTATCTGAAATCTTCTGTCTGTCATTTGATTCAGGAAGAGATATTTGATTCGCAACTCTTGATACACACTTCTCCCAATCTTCATCCTGAAAGAAATATCGGTTTTTCGCAACTTCCAATGCATTTTCAGAAAGCTGTACTTTTTTCATATTTTAATTCTCCTTAGTAATCTGTTGTTATACACAAATGGAATTTCTTTGTTGTTGTATGTCTTTTTGTAAATAAATAAGTATCAACATCAGCTACATTCCAGTCGGTCAATCTACACAATTCTCTCATTGCAATAATTGTCGCCGAACGAATCTCACACTCTTCTTTTGAGTTTTTAGGAATTAGTTTATCCTCTGCAATGGTCATTGAGAGATATGGATGATAAGTAATGCATCCGAGTGATTCTAGCATTTTGGGGATTTGATAATCCGCAGGAACATGTAACATTTTTAATTCCTCTTTGAACCAACCAAATCTTCTGTTTAGTTGGATAAAAAATAATGATGCTCGTTTTAAAAATATGTCTGATGCAAACCCTGGAAAATTAACTACTAAATTGTTTAATACTTCTGGAAACTCAAGAAATCCAATACCACAATGATATCGAGTTTCAATATCATTACAAAATTGAAAAGTATAATATTCTAACTCGCTTAAATGTTTTATTCGTTCTTCTAATAATGGAAATCTATTAAGAGTTAATAGTTCTTTAAATCTATAAAGACATTCATTAAAACTAGATGTAGTTGATTTACTAAAATTAGAAAAGCTCTTATCTAATAGTTCATACATAACTGTTGATGATGCACCATTCGGTCTCACCGTACTTTTACCATACCAATAACAATAATTTATTGATGCTGCTACCAGCTCTATTACGATACCCTTGAACGGGTCAGTTACAACCGGTAGCGGAAATTCCGGTGGGTCTGTTGAAGTCATTGTTCGTGCTAATTCGCTTAAATTCTCGTAGTTTATAGTAACCCATTCTGAGTCAGACATAAACTGTTCTGCAATTTCATAAACATTTTCAATTAAATTCATACATTCTCCTTTCATATTTACAAACATTTGTTCTAAATTCCATAAGTGACGACTAAATCAATTACTTATTTCAGATCCTTTATATCTACAATATATTTGGATGATATTATTCCTTTATAAGCAACAACGCCTCGATCAATTAAACATGCCGCCGCATCACGTTTCATACCACTTTCATCTGGTAACTTTCTTTTATATGGATATCTATAATAATCTTCATCGGCATAAAATAAATCAGGGAATAATCTATTAGTTTTAATACTAATAACAACTACATACCTATTTTTAAATGTTTTCTTGAAGTCTTTAATAACAGATTTGTTATTAGCATGAAATAAATAAGTAGCTTTAAGTTTAGGAATATTACCATATTTTGAATATTTCTTTCTTGGTATCAACCCTTTTCTTTTAATATTATCAATATTTTCTTTAAATGTAATGTGATTCAATACCTCATATTTTTTATCTTTCAATAGAGATTTCATATTAATATGCTTATCCAAGTTACTCTTTTCTAATATGTATTGAGTAATTATATCTATCATTAGAAACCCCTTTATTCTTTACGATTTACGCCAGCTTCTTTCTCCATTTTCGCTAAACGGGTATAATAATCAGGGATCTCTTCTAAATGATCCCATGCTATTTTTTCTGACATAATCGGACAGGTTGTATGTTCCATTTCAACTTTAATACCCATATCAATTTGTGCCTGATCATAGTTATTATTTTTTCCTTTTGAATTACCCTCACTAAGGAAAGAACTTAAAATGGCATATATATGATTTTCAAATTCATGTTCATTGATTCCCATTTCATTTGCAAATTTATGAACAT
>JAFCCM010000024.1 GCA_017610225.1 Candidatus Aenigmatarchaeota archaeon
TTTTTTTTTTTATTTTTTTATTGAATCCAACATAATACATTCTCCTTTATAAATAATTAAATAAAAACAAACTTATACTTTCTTAAAAATTAATATATATAGTAGTTAAGTTATATATCTTATGATCTATATATATAAGTATAACATAAACATTAATTGTACATAAATATTTAAAGTTATTAGATAGATGGTACTCTTATGGTATGAATACTTCAAAAGGTTTAGAAAAGATAAATTGTCTTAATGATATTAAAGAAAGACAAATAAGTATTCCCCCAAGCTATACTTAAAACTAAAGGTCATGGTTTAGTATCATTAAAACATTCAAAAATTATATTTGAAGCTATTGGTATTATTTGATTGTATTAAAAGGGAGTTAGTCAATTATGAATAATTTGTTTTAATTTAATAAGTTATATGAGTTTGTTTCTTAAACCATATTTGAGCGGCAAATTGAGGGTTAGTAGTAAACTAAAAGGATATTAGATAAATTCTTTAGTATTTAATATGTTTATAATATGTTTGATTGTATGTTTGATTGTATGTTGAGATGAGGTTATGGATACTTAGAAGTTACTTTAATGATTTAATTATAAGTTTTTCTTATAGTAGTGAGTAAGGGGGTAGTAATTTGGGGTATGAGTTTGAAACTTAGCGAGATTTTGAGTATTTTAGCGCCTTAGCATACACGTTAAATAAAATTGCTACGTAGCTAACAACTCTACTTCTATAATTCTAGTTATTTCATGCTACCCCTATGCACAAACGTATAGAATCATAACATAATATCCAGAGTAATCCACTTCCAATCCCGCTATATGTATAACTATCAATCTATACACATTTGCCCCTATGCACATAGAATTATTAACAAAGCAATCAAGAATACAATATGGTTTAAAGTTCTATATATATTAGGGTACATAAGGATAGAGATTATTGATTTAATTAAAGGAGGATGTTATGGATAAACGTGCAGAAGGTTTTACAATTAGCATAGTGGACTATGTGCCAAGAGATGCCAAGGATGTAAATCCTATAGTGGCGTTTAATAACTTTTGGAAAATATTTAGTATAGTTGGTAAGGTAGCTATAGTAATAACAATTGCTTTCATGGTGTTTGGATGTGCAACAACACAAAATCATCCACAGAACCCTCAGCAATATAAAACATCTAGAGCTACTAACAATGCACTTGGTGGGGCATTGTTAGGTGGTATATTCCATGCTATTAAAGGTGGAGACACACAGGAAGGTCTTGCTATAGTAGGGGCTTCAACTGTATTGGGTTATATGTTTGGTAATGAGAAGGATAAGAAAGTACAACAATCTCAATATCAATCTAACAAAAGAGTTTATCAATCCCAAATGAATGAATCTTATTCTTCATATGGACAATCTGGTAGTCCCAAAACTAAATGGCACAAAAACATTAAACGTGTTACTAAGGATGGGAAGACCACAGAAACAATAACTGAGACAGGAGTCTCAACAATGACGGAGGATAGTTATTATGAGTAAAGTTTATGGATGGATTAAAGAACCGGCAAGATTTATTATTATGACTGGAATCTTTTACTTTGCGGCAATTGGCGTCAAAGCGGCTTATTTTACAGATACCTGTGCCTGGTATAAGTTCTGGTAGACACAATTGAAACATTATTGAATGGAGTCAAGAGTTTATATACTTGATTCTGGTAGAATGTGTTTTAATTTATAAACAAGAGGAGGAGAAGTATTATGGAAAAAGTTTTGGATGGCAATCATCAAAACATGATCGATGTTGCAGAGAAGCAACGTAAACAAAACATTAAAGCAAAGGAAGCTGGTTATGGTACACACAAGGAACGTGTTCGTATATTGAAATGGCAGGCACTCCGGTATGTATCCTGTGTTGCAGTTGTGGTTTATGTCTTCTTCGACTATATAGTTAAATGGTTCTAACAGGGAATAACCTGGAAAAGAGATTGTGTAGTAATATGCAATCTCTTTTTTTTTGTTTGTTTTTTCTATGTTGGTAAGGAGCAATGTGTATTGTGGATGGTCTATTAGTCATATAGTGGTGCAAGCGCAGAATGAAAAATTTTCGGGGTCAATATAAGGCATCGGATTAGAATGAAGTTACTTGATTTATTATGGTGGGGATTAGATTTGGTGAGAACTATGTGTGAGAAACCGTTTTACAATAATATACAATGAAAAGCTAGCGACAGCAACCCCTGTACATATATATTTCTCATTTTTACCCTATAAGGAAAAAGCTTTTAGTAATTACATATATGAACCCTATGAGTATTAATATATAAATAGATACCGAAAAAAAATAAAATACCCAATTTTACCCCATATAAAAACTAAGCACCAAACTCAAACATACATCTTTCATTGAATCCAAACTTTCTAATCCTTTTGTATAACCGCTTCCAATATCTTCTATGATAATTAGCCCTTGTATTACAAGACCGACAAACAGTTATTAGGTTTAACCACACACAATTAGTTTTTACATAATCAATATGGTGTACAGATAAATTCTTACCACTATAGCAATATGGATTCTTACATTCAAACTCATCTAAAGCTTTGATTTCTTCCTTAAACGGTGCCCTAAACTCTTTACAATACCCTTTACGAGATATACCACCACGCCAATGACAACTATTCTCTCCACGGAAAGCATCTCTATCTTTAACACCTTTCCAATATGCTTTCAATTTGTCGCTAAGTTCTTTTCTGTTGCTCGTTATAGCCATGCGCTTTTTATTTCTAATACTATTAGCAAGTCTTTTTTCAGGAGTCCATCCTAATATCCTCTTTCTATTCATCTCTTTTTTAAATTCTGGATCTGCTTGAGCTTCTCTTATCTTATTTCTAATAACAGGATCTCTGGATGAATGCCATTTACAATACTTATGAGGTGGATTAGCTAACTGACCACACCCACATAAACAAGGAGTCTTAGCCATAGATTGAAGATGACCCTTTATATAATTCTTTGTGTAATGATAATGTTCAGGTATTATTCTATTACAACCACATTTACATAGTCTCATTTTTCAGGTTTCAATTTTTCTTTTTCAGATAATTTTTCATATTTTATAAATCTCTTTTCTAACATATCTATTTCTTTTTTAATAATAGGTAAATTATTATCCAATTGCTTATAATCTCTAGCCGCTTTTCTTATAGTCTTAGTTAAATTTTCTATATCCTTAAAACTTTTTTTCATAATTTTTTGTTGATTTTTATTTAAATGGTTAGATAAATGTGTACTTAATATTGATTGAAGTACATCACTATGGTAGCTAGTATTTTGCTGTCTTTTATTTTTATTAGTATTTAAAAATTCATAACCTTCTTTAACATGTAAAAAATAATCTTTTAATATTTCTAAGATTGTATAACATCTATCGATACTATTTTATTTTTATTATTAATAAATTTATTAACAAAACTATTAACAATAAGAGTAAATATTACACCTCCTATCATTAAGATCCAAACATTAGGTTCATGAATAATAGTTGACCATTTCATAATACTTCTCCTTCACATTTAAAATTCATATTTATAGTTTGTTCCTATTATTACTAATAGCATCTTGGTTCATTTATAGCTGCTCGATCGGACTTAAACCTTGTTCCATTATAGATGAAATCATTATATATTATTGGTTATATGTAGAATGGTTCTTATATGTTTTAATTAATTTAAAGGAAATTTAAAATGAAGAAACTTATCGCAACACTTTTGATCGTATGTTCATTAGGATTTACTAGTATTAGTTTTGCTGGTCGCTCTGAATTTTGTGCTGGTTTTGAAGAAGGGTATAGAGCCATAAAAGGAGTAATGTGTTTGGTCCCTTTGTGTCCTATCGAACTTACACCAATAGATAAAACTGATTTTCAAGCAGGGATCGCAGCAGGAGTTAGGGCAGCATCAAAATAACCAATTTAAAAAAAACATACCTCCACAAAGGTCCCTGTTTTTTTGTCAACTTTTTCTCCATATAAAAGAAAACAACCACTTCCCAATTCTATACAAACCATCAAAGATAGCACCACCTACAGTCACAACTATTAGTATCGACCCTAACATCTCAAAAAATAAATCATTATCCAATATAAAAAAGAAGTATATAAGCATAGTAGTAAAATAAAAAATACCACCTAACCCGCAACCGCCAACAAAGCGTCTAAACCAAAACTCCCATACTTTAAAACAATAAGCAGAATTCATATACTACAATTAATTTAGTTAATGCTAAACCCATTAATACAATACTTATAACATATTCTACATGGCTAACTATACCATTTAATATTTCCATATCACATCTCTCACAATCATACTTTAATCCTTATCCTTTTCATCTAATATATACTCTACTACTAAAATAAATACTATTACAATAACTATAATTTTAAGAACCATTTTGCAACACCTTATCCTAAACCATTATCTCTAATTTAGTTTCCCCTATACACTTATTTATAAATAAACCTAATCCAATTATAATAGCAGGTATAAATCCTGGCACTAGTAATATAGCTATTATAATTAATTTCAATGCCAATAATGTTTTTAATAATATGATCATAATTTACCATCCCACTCTTTTATGTTAGTGCTATGATTTGTTTTGTCTTTTATATATAATTTTAGTTGACTATTTAGTTTAGATTTATCTTGGAGTTCTTTCCATATATATTTTAAAGCATTTCTCTTGTCTCTTTTTGATCTATCAATACCAGCTTTAACTAATGATTTACCTAAAACTATAGAAGGATATTGAATTAGTAATGCTCTTATGTTAGGGAATCTTCCATACATACCAAATAAAGTTCCTTCTAGTATTAATTTTTTATTTGATTTAACTATGGGTTCCATTCCATCTTTCCAACACATCCAAAAATATTGTTCTATAGTTAATTTAGAAGCCTTAACTATATCCTTAGTTTTCATTCCTATAATTTGTTTTTCTTTTGGTAGTTTATCCCATAAATATTTAACGGTTCTATTGTAATAATCATCTGTGTGATATACAGGAATGTTATATTTTTTTTCTAACGTATGACTAATAGTAGTTTTACCAGCGCCGGGTAGACCCATAATAAATAACTTTTTATATTTACCTGATTGAAATTGATCTAAGTCATATGATATTGGTTTCTTATTAAATAAGATTCCTTCCTGTACATAATTTAAGTATGTATTTAGCATTGAGAACTCCTTAATTATTTTTATATTATGTTCCATTATAGTTTAAATATCTATATATATTACTGGTTATAGGAGAAAGAATTCTTTAGTAATTTTAATTAATAAAGGAGAATGATAATGGAAGATAATTTAGCTTCTATATGTTTTACATTGGATGGTGTTATTTGTTGTATGTGTGGTAGTGGGAAGCTGGTTTACTAAATGGCTTATTAATTAAAGGAGATATGTTATGAAAAATTCTTTAAAGTTTCATGGTGATCATTACACCATGTGGGTTAATGGTAAAACAGCTACATTGGATATGGATATGAAGCTGATGAACCCTGAGGATTTTACTCGGGTTGAAAGAGTATTAATCCAATGGAGTGTTGTTTAATAATTAATAAAGGGAAGAGGAGGTTGATTATGATAGATTCATATAAAATAATAATTAATAGTAAAGGAATATATGATCCAATAATTGAAGATAGAAAACCAAAATATGCTGTTCCATTAATAGAAACACCAATGATGCTTTGTTGTTATAGTATGAAAGATGAGTGCCCATATGCGGTTGGGATTAAAATAGATACTGAATTTCTTAATTTTAACCATGTTTTTTGTGGGTATGCATTTAAAAAATAAATAATATAAAAAAAGAGTTCTATATAAGCAACTCTTTTTTATATTATAATTAAAATAAGAAACTATATATATTACTTAACAAGAGCGGCAGGTATTGATTTTTTATAAAGGAGAAGATATGAATCAATTGATATGTGGTAAATGTAAACAAGAGATTACTATTATACAACCTTATAATTTTAAAACTAAGAAGTTTGTGGGTAGTTGTGGGTGTGGCGTAAAACTATTTGCCCCATATACAAACCATTGTTTTGTATCACACTGTAATGGCGGGGTAAACTCTATGTGGAGTAAACCATCAGTCAATGGAAAAAGTTATGGGTATCATTGTGACGTATGTGGTACTGATCTTAAACCATGGGTTAAAAAACTATTAAAGGAGAGAGTGTAATGACTTATAAGTATTGTCCAGAATGTGATGATGTTAGAGATACAAAAGTAGATCCTCATTCATTTGGTAGATCAATAATGTTTAAAGAACCATTAAGAAATACTACAATTAATGGACTTCCGTGTTATGATATAGCATTTGAAAGAAAGGTTAGATGTTTAGCATGCGGTGAAATTTGGTTTACTTATGAGTTAGATCAACGGTTTGTACTTAATTCTCTTTTAGAAAAAAGAAAAATGAGTGAACAACTTAAAGAGCAAAGAAAATTAATTGAAGAATTGAAGAACTCTTTGGTTGAGCTTACTCTTGAATATGAGCAGAAGAGAGGTGAGTTGAGAGAATTGAAAAATGCTCTTCGTGTTATTATGAAACATGTGGAGCTGGAGGAGGTGTAAAATGAAGTTTGGTATTGTGGAATTTACAATAATCATTTGTATATTGGGAGGTGTTGTTTATATTCTTAATGATTGGTGTCCTATATTTTAAAAAAAAATGTTTGTAAAAAAGAAGGGGGGGATAAAGAATGTTTAAGAAGGTCTTAGGCACTTTGGGTGTTGGTACTGGAGCTTCTACATACTGGATTATTGGTAGAATTGCAATAGTTGGTATTAATGGAGTTGGTATAGTAGTTAGTATACCAGCTGTAGTTGTAGGAGTTACAGGTGCAGTAGCCCTTGGCGCCGTAGGATATGTAGCAGGAGACCTTATAGATAAAGTGTTAAAAGATTAGAAATAATAAAAAAGAGAGTAGCTAAAAACAAAGTGTTGATTTGGATTTATTCTATTAGCACTCTTTTTTTGTAATCATTTAATTACATATAACTACTCGATCGGACTGAAAAACGCGATTCATTATATAATACATTAACTAAATATATTACATTTTATAGAGAAAGGATTATTAATTTTATTTAAAAGAGATTAACAATGAATTATAGACCTGCAACATTAGATGACTTTCCTGATTTGAAAAAACATATAGTTGATATAGGTAAAAGAGATAATTACTATAAGGTTGAAATTGCATTTAAAACTGGTGTTGTTTTATTAAAGTTGAAATCTTACATGGAGTTTGGTGATCGGATACCTTTTATGGAAAAAGAGTTTGTTATGTCTAAAAGAACATGTCAACATTATATAAGGATTGTTAAATACAATGTTCATAAAAAATATTGGCATCTTGGTATTCATGAAATACTACAAAGATTAACTGACAAAAAAGATTTGTCTAAATAAAGGAGGCATAAAAATGAGTGAAACAGTTACAATTAAAATGTTGGAAGACCAAATTAAAGAAATGGAATACATGAAACAGAAATGCAATAATTTGATCATGGTTAAATTGTATAATCAGGTTATTGAAGATGCTACTAATCTTATTAATAGGACTCCTGACCATTTAAATCCGCAAGTTTATGTTCGGTTTAATCAAATATATACAAAATTGGAACCTGGTGATATTATTGCAACTAATTCAATGGTATCTTTTGGTGGTCCTGGCGGAGGTGAACTAAATCCTATAAATGGAAGCGAACCTGGGTTTGAACCAGAAGAGTTGGGTAGTGGTGGAATTTATTATAATCCATTGCATATGTAAAGAAAAAAAGAGTCAGTTAGTATCGACTCTTTTTTTTGTATTAATTTTATAATACTTTTATCAACCAATTTCCTAAAAAAATTCCACCTATTGTTCCTATAAATAGTAAAAATATTATATATACTAACCCTTTAATATCCATTATTTATTAAAGATTTTAGGACCTTCTTTCTTTTTATCTTTACCTTTTACAACCTTTTTATCATGTAAGTTTTCTATCCCAACTATACTGGCGGCGGATGAAGCCATTTCAAAAATTTTATTTAAATATTTATCAATTTTAAATTTATTCATATTATATAATCCTCTATATTTATAATATGTTCTTTATTCATTTCTTTTTATATAACCAATTACCTTTTTTACTTTTTTCTGGGTTTCTACTCCAAAAATAAATTCCAACAATTGTAATACCACAAAATAAGATAAGAGTATAATCATTATCTATAAACCACGTGTCAATTGGATTAATCATTTTAGATCTCTTTTATATTATGATCCTATTAATACAAATAGTATCTTAACTGGGGAATCATTATAAAAAACTATTGTTATATATATTAATGTACAATGGGAAAAGTTTATTAATTTTATTTAAAGGAGATTAATCATGTTAAAAAAATCTAAAGTAAAACCAATTTATTCTTATAACATCGACTGGTATCAATGGGGGTTGAATAGTTGGATTCTTGATTACGATAAAGATACTGTTGCAAAGATTTTGGAAATTGGTTTGGAAAATTATGATGGAACTAATGAAGATGCTAACTTTTTTTGGGAAGGTTATTATTCTAAATATTAAATAGAATATAAAAATTGATATTATTAAATTTAAGTAATTGGAATCTAAATAAAGACATCCCTACTATATACGGATAGTGGTAACAGCAACAATTTGTGGTATTAATTAGTCTTATTTATCTATTTTCTTAAGGAGAAATAATGCAGGTATTTTACAAAGATAGTATATACAAAAAGGTAGAAGATAATGAAGTTATTAAAGAAGGTGCTATTCACATGCTTAAAACCGGTGGAAAATTAAAACCAATTATGGGATTTGATACTGTTGGTGATACTCCATCCAGTTTTTCTGATGATAGAATATTCTTTAATCTGGTAAAGAAAGAAAAATAATTTTTTTTAAAAGAGAGAACCTGACAAACTCTCTCTTTTTTTTATTTATTTATATGTATTATTTTCGTTTATTACATCTCTAATATCACTTAATAATTTTTCATAATCAACATTAGGATTATTTTTAGCTTTACCTCTTGACCATATATAAGATACAACACCAGCTATTGTCATTACACTTCCTGCTATATTGTTTATATATGCTAACATAGTATTAGACTCAAAGTTTGTTATCACACCAAACAGTATTAATAGACCAAAAAAAGCTGAGCATATCATAGCCCAAAACTCTGTTGTCTTCCATCCAGGTTTTATATAAGTTTCCATAACCATTCTCCTTTTATTATATGTTCCATTTTATTTCAATTAACTATATAGGGGATTGCTATAAAACCAACAAAAAAAATAAACAAACCTAATTAAAGGGTTTGCTTATTTTTTTAAATATTATATAAAAGTTTTATTAACACATATAAATGTATTCCTAAACTCTATTAACACATATAAAACACCATTTTTAAATTATAATATATATAGTATCACCTATAATCAATACCTCGTTTAAAACGGTATTTAAAGGTTTAATTAATTCCAACAGTTTTCTTTAACCTATTAACTATGCCTTTTTCTTGTTTTTTTGCTGCGCGTTTTGCGGAAAACCAGGTTTTTTATTTTTTTCTTTTGTTTTATCTAACCAACCTTTACAAGTAATTTTATCTTGGGCATCTTCTCTATCTCTTATAGTTACTTTTAGTTGTTTCTACATTTTTGTTATGTCTATTATTTGCTTTGTCTTTCTTTTTCTCTTTTTTTAATACTTATTTTTCTTTGTTTCTTTTGTTTCTTAATTAAATCTTTATAACCTTTTTTAATTGTTCCAATAATGGTTTTACTTTGTTTATATTTTTCCATAGCTTTACTGCCAGCATATACTGCCGCACCAACAGTTGCCGCATCAACAGCAATCTTACCATATTTCTTTAATCTATCTTTCCACTTAGATTTTTTTCCATCATTATCATCTTCTTCTTTTTCATCAAGATATGATAAATACTCATTTAATATAGTCATAATCTATTCCTCAAATTAGTGTTTATTTTATAATATGTTCTAAAAAATTAACATTCAGTATAGAACTATTAATAACAAAAAAAACATTTTTGTTATTTTTTTCTTTTAACTTTTAATTTTTCTGAATATTCTATATCTTCTTTTCCGTTTAAAAATATATGAATGATAGTCATTGTCCTTTTATGACGTTGTTTTTTATCAATTACTATTTCATTGATAATAACTAAATTATCTTTTTCGTTTTGAGATATTAGCTTTCCTATTTTATAAGCTTTTGTATCTTCAATAAACATAGACTTGGTTATTGATTCAACATTATGTGTATCTATAACATGTAAATATAACATTTAGAACTCCTTTGATAACAATAAAAAAGCAAATATAACACAACTCAATTGTTAAATAATATATATAGATTAATATTTTTAAATGAATGGTTTTTATTTATAAATTTGTTCTAGAAAAAGTAGATTCATTATAAAATTATAACTCTATATATATTATTTTGTATATGAAAAGGATTATTAATTTTAATTAGGAGAGAAATTATGAGACAAATTAGTACAGTTAAAGAAAAACCTGGTGATAGTAACCAAGACTTTTTTAATAGAAAGTTGAGAGTTGCTATGGCTAATTACAGAGAAGCGGTAGCAGTAAAAGAAAATGAAAATTGGAAGGATCATTTGGAACGTTTTAAAAGTTTCGACAAAAAATATGGTTTAGATTATATTCTTGAATTAAGAAATAATTTTCATGATACTCAAAAGAAAGTTGATAAAAGAAATTCCATATATAATCAACATCGAAAAGATATTATGGAATCTGAAACTAAACAACTGGATGACGAATATAAAGAAAAAATCAAAAATCTTCAATCCGATCATAAGAAAAATATTGAAGACGTAAAACAATCAAAAGTGAATGATGTTTTTAATAAGATTAAAGCTAAATCCATGTTTGAAAAAAAGTTAAAAGATGAAATTGAGGAAGAAGATAAGAAGAAAATATCTGATTCTGAAAAAGAAGTATATGACAAAAAGATTTTTAAAGCTTTTCTTATGTTTATTGGAATAGTATTTATTTGTCTATTTGTTAAACTTTATTTTCTATCTTCATTTCTTGGATATACATCTTTTATAGTCTTTGTTAGTTTAATTATATATTTTGCTAACAATGATGATATTTATAATAAGGCTAATGACAATATATGGTATAGAAGGGTTATGAACTTTATGTTTAAATTTTCATCAATAACAAATGGGGTTATAAAAGCCGCTGGACACGCAACATTAAGGAGAAAATAATATGAAAATATTTATTTTGATAATTACATTGTGGATACTTTATATGACAATTGGTGCTAATGTAGAAGTCATTCTAAGTTTTATTAGAATGTCTTTTGTTGGTGTCTTGCTTGTTTTGTTTCTTATTCCTGCAACAAAGGGATTATTTTCTGCAGTTAAAGAAGATTAAAATAAAAAAGAGAGATTGTTAATAATACACAATCTCTCTTTTTTATTGTTTTTATTTTCTTGCTTTGGATCTAGTTCGTCCAGCATATTTTTTATGGACTTTTTCTCTATATTTTTTACATAAATCACAATATTTTTTCATCATTTTATATAAAGGATCTCCACGTTTTTTAGCCATACCAGTTGACAGTTGACTTTGAGATCTTTTAATTTTTGTCTTACGAGTTACAGAATGTCTTGACACTTGTTTTCTTCTGGATTCTTGTAACTTATCTAAATAACCATCTAAATATTCCATATGTTAAACCTCTATAAAATTAAATTTTTTATTTTCATCAAATTCTAAACAAACTTTATTTCTGATTATATCACCGCAATTAATATAACTAAAGTTAAGTTTATCAACTCTCTTAGGTGTATGTGTGTGACCCATTATAAGATACCTACATTTATCTTTATATTTTTCAACCGCTTCTTTTTCTATATCATTAACAAGTTGGTTGAAATATGGTTTATTTTTTTTATTAGAAATCGAATAAAAAAATTCTCTAAATTCTGCTTTTAAATTAAATCTGAAAAGTCTTTCACTTATCCAATTTGGAATAAATGCTAATTTTGCAAACCAAGAATATTTAGTAACTAGATCATCAAACTCATCTCCATGAATTATTAAAATATCTTCATCTATTAATAACTCATGTAAAACTACTATATCAGGAAATAATTTTTCAATTTCTATTATATGAGGGTCATGATTTCCCATAATAAAATATACAGTTTTTTCTTTTGATAGTCTATGTAATAATTTAACAAGATCTAAATTAGCTAATAAAATATTATTAAATGAATCTTCCCAAACATCAAATATATCACCATTCAAAACTATAATATCATATTTTTCAAGTTTCATCAAATTCATTATCTCGAGTTTTTTATCAACTAAAGGACTTCCTAAATGAATATCTGAAATCACTAACGTTTTCATATTCAACCCCTTATAATGTTATGTTTCTATTTTTTTTAGATAGATGAATATGCCAATGATTATCTGAATCAGTTATTGTATTATCCAGATATAATCTTGGATATTTTTTATCACAGATTTTTAAAAGCTCAACAACTTCTTTACTTGTAATTTTGGTTCGGTGTTCTCTCAAAATAATTATTGGTACAAAATGTTTATTACATTTAACTCCAAAAAAATTTTCTGATTCCCATAATTTCTTTTTAACCTTACACATTTTACATTTTAATCTAGCCATTTTCTCCCTACAATGTTGCTAATTTAGTTTTCAGTTTATTTATATCTGCTGTTATTTTATTTATTTGTTTATCGACTTTACTTATACATTTTGGAACATTTTTTGACCACTTTTTACAAACAACTTTAAATTGTTTAATCTCATTAGATGTTTTAACTAATGCTCTAATTTTATATTTAACAAAACATTTTTTTCTTAATGATTTTTCTTCTTTAAAACAATATTTAGATATCTTTTTATAGTCATAGTATTTTTTATATATTTTGGTTGATAATACAATCACAGGTAGTACAACAAATTCATTTAATTGTTGATTATCTTCTTGAATATATTTTAAATAATCATTTACCATGATTATACACCTTGATTCATATATTGCTCATAATCCGTTGGTTTATCGATTCCAAGTAATTTCTTTAATGTTTGTGATATCGCGTTATTTCCATCACCACCAAGCTCAATAGCTTTGTCAATCATAACTTGTTGAACTTTAGGATTTTTCATTCCTACTGATTCCATTAACATAACTGGATCGTCTTGGTCTACAACAACATGTTGTTCAATATTTTGTGGTTTTGATATTTGAGGAGTTGAATAGTTGGTTTGGTTTAATCCAGATCTTCTATTTTTTAATTCTTGCACTTTTTGCATTATATTAACTGGCTCAGTGTTTATCTGATATGATTCTTTTATCGGAGCTAATGCTGGGTTAACAATAACCTTTTTAGTTTCAGTTAATGATTTAACATTTTTAATAAGATTGTTAACATTAGAAAATTTATTTTTAATTTTTTGTTCTACTAATTCTTTTCTAGATAATTTTTTTGGTTGTTTATTTTCTTTAGTAACTTTTTCAGAAGTATATTCTACATTACTTTTAAATCCTTTTTCTTCTAACTTTTCAAATAACATTTCAAGAATTGCTTCTTTATCTAAAGTATCTTTAGATTTAGATTCTTCTTTTAATTTACCAACAACTTTCTTTTCTGGTTGTCTATTATCTATATTAAAATTTTTAGTTTCCATTTTTACTGGAGTTGCTAATTCAAACTGCCCACCCCAAGGATTAATATAAAAACCATTACCAAAGATATCTAATTTACATTCTACAACATCACCATTTTTCATACCTCTAGCAACAATTTCTTCTAACGGAGGAACTTCTACAGATACTAAATCTCTTTGAATTTTAACAGGGATGCCGTATTCAACGTCTTCGATTATAAATTTTAATGAACCCTGAAGTTCATCATAATTAATCCCCTGTATAGAAACTTCAAATTGAAGCTTTCTTATTTCATCTGTATTTAGTTTAAGCATGTTTTAATCCTTTTGATCAACTATTATTTTAAGAGATTTAACTTTAAATGTTTCCTCTGTAATTGGTTCTTTATTCTCACCTTTTATAATAACGTCGCTAACTATAATATGAGGTTTTGGTAACTCTTCGTCTCGTCTAACTAAACCTGCTCCTCCAGAACCACTACCAAGTGGAACATCTGCAAAAGGAGTTATAAATCCTTTTGTTACCATTGATAAACCGTGCATTATAATTTCTCCATTTTATATGATGTCATTGTAATTCCACTATATACTGCTGTCATTATATAAGTTTCTAATACATTATTATCTGTACCAACTGATGTATTATTCGTATATATTCTAACCCTTGATGAAGTTAAATTATTAGCTCCATCATATACAGTTTGATCAACAGCGAAGTTCTCTTGAACTAACCCAAGAACTTTTTGAAGCATTAATGCAATACTATCAAAATCATTTGAGAATACTTGAATTGTATTAGTTTTGCCCCATGGAAAATAAGTATTATGATAAGCAGCTAACATCCAATTACCAACTTGATTTGGAGTAAACATAACTCTATAATGTCCATGACCTAATTCTATAAAAGTAACAGAAGTAGAATCCTCTACATTAGAAGGATTAAATAAATGAGAACTAAACTCACTTAATGGAATCCCACTTACTAGATTATTAGAAACATCTAATACAGAAAATTCTTCTTTTACTTCCTCACCAAGTTTTCCAAGAATCATTATTATTATCCTCTTTGATATTTTACTTCAAATATTGTTTTATCGAGAGATAAGAAATCATCAGGCATAATATAATTTTTTTTTATTCTATCCATTTTAGGACGATTAAAAATATCATTTATAAATTCTGTACAAGAAAATTCTTTTCCATCTGAAAAATCAAAATCAAAGTCGTATTCAATACCTTGTTTATAATAAGTAGCAGCTTTTTTGATCGCTATTTTATTAATTTGTTCATCATTGCACCTGATGATTGCTACTTCATCACAGCGACAGAATGTTAGAATATCTTGTTTATCAATACCATCTCCAAGCATATGAACAATCTTTTCATTACCTATATAAATAGCTGCATGAGTATAATGACCAGGAATCATTAGTCCACTAATATAATGATTATATCTTCTTAATAAAATATCTCCAGGTTTAATAATATTCAAAACATCTCGAACATCTTCACCTTTCATTAAATAAGATGTATGTCCAAAATTAATAAAAAAAGGATATGGAAAAATTTGAATATTACCGAACCACTTAATTATTGCTGTTTTTATTTTATACCACATATTAATCTCCTTATACTGATGAATTTCTATGCATACACATTAAACAAGCAACCGCCCACTTATGATCATCAACAGATTCATTAGTATCTGCAATCATTTTTAATCTCATTCCGTGTCCCATTTGATCTGTATCAGATGAATTTAATGCTAAAAATCCATTACCTAATAAAGGCATATGATTTAGAAATCTAGCAAATGTTATTTCAACTGAAAACATATTATATCTTCCATTGCCAGTAGGAGCAGCTGTTATATTTTCATATAATTTAGTTGATGAATTATAATCAGCATTCCAAAATGCTGTAGGCGCTTCTCCTAAATCATTATCTGGCATATAAATTAAACCAGCATTTGGATTTGTTATATCTGATGTTATATCAAATGTTCCATCCCCAGCTGCAGGTATAACCATATAACCATCATATAGATTATAATTAGTATTTGTACCAGCTTGCCCAGCAGTAACTCTTGAAACCATTTCAAGGGATAATCTATCCATGTCACAATCTTTCCAAGTTATATAACCCTCATGTAACCAGGTTTCATTATTAACTATATTAAAATCAATATAAACAGATTCTGGGTTACCTTCTCCTAAATTATGTTGAATATCAAATTCTTGGCCGCCGCCCACTTTATGAACATCAGAAGGATCGTCCCCTAAACCTATCCACATAATTCTGGTTCCAAGTTTTCTTGATGTTTGATGAACTCTTGTTTTACCTGATCTATCTACTGGACCCAAATCTTCTTTTTTTTGTGTTACTACAATTTTATCAGAGTTAATAGTATGTGTATTATTGTTTGGACAAACAGTTGGTTTCTCAGTCGCCCATACTTTAACCCATGATAATTCTGTTTCACACCAAATTCTATATTTATATAAATTAGCCATTTAATCTCCTATGCAAATTCCATAAAAAAAGTTGATATTTTAGTATGGTATCCGTTTGTTTGAGTCCCACTAGATTTACCATGTATTTCAAACATAACAGAATCCTCTGGTAAATCAACTGGAGAATTATCAACATGAGTAGTAAATGATTCAGAGGTAACTGTCCATGTTGCTACAAATTTATCATTATCAATATCATATAATCTATACTCTCCCGGATAACTGCTTAAATCAACATTTGCAATTATATTACATGATTTAACTTCACCTAAAGTATCTGTTCCTCTAAATTGAAATTTTCTAATAACTTCCCAGTAACTACTATCACATTCATAATAATATTCACCACTATTCCCACCAATAGAAAGTAATATATCTTGACTGGAAACACTATTTGTTATAGCTATACTATCATTATTTATAACATGACCAGAGCTATTAGGGCATTCGGTTGGTTCAGAACTCAACCAACCAGTTTCAACCCAAATACCTTCAGTGTCACAAAATAGTCTATATTTATTATCCATGTTTATACTCCATTAATATATAGCTGCATAATGTAATCTTGCATCTTTATTTTTTGTACCAGTTTTATATTGCAATTCAATTAATGCTGGTTTAGTTGGTATATTATTAAATGTTTCAGTTGATATAATATGTTTTGGAATATTAGTCCAATCAATGGAACATATTTCATTATTATTAGTTTGATCATATAATCTTACTGTTCCTGTTCCTGCTGATTTTAATGATGCAATTACTGAAAATCTTTGCGGCTTCCAATTAAAAGAACCTTCAAATATGAATGAAGTTGCTATTGTCCAACTTGTACTTTTACAATAAATATATTCATGTATAGAATGTTCAGTTAAAATAAAATCAACTTTAGTACCGCCACCAATAATAGTAGCATTATTTTCCAAATCACATGTAGAGAGAGGATTATGAAAAGATATTATTGTGTCTAATTCTTCTTTATCAGAAGTAGACAAATCTCCATCAAAAATTACAGTAACACTATTTGTTTTGTATTCTATATTAACACTAGATAAAGCAATAGGAAATCCAAATTCTACAATAACTCTATCTAAACATGTTAGATTAATACCATTAATAAAATCATTAGATAAATCATAACTATATATTGTCATTAGCCTATTCTCCAAAGTGATATATTACAATTTCTTATATTACAAGTAGTACCACTAAACTGTTTATATTGTATTGAAATAGTTACATCCTCTAGTCCATCAAAATTTATACTTTGATGGGTAGAAAATGAAAACCAGTTTGTATTATTATTAGTTTGTTGAACGGATTCACTATAAGTAATATCATTCGTTACATTATATAATCTAACCGCTACTTGTTTATTATGATTCAAAGATTGAAAATCTGCATTAGTAAGAATAAGATATTCTCCTGCATCATTAGTTGTTGTAATTAATAATGTTAATTTATCTATATATGTAAGTGATGTAGTTGATGATATAGCATTTGATTGAAGAGTTTGAACATTAAATAGTCCTCCTATTTCATCATACGTTATTTCAGCGTTTTTACATTTTAAATATTCTATAGCATCACTAATACTTAAATCATCGGTTCCATCATTAATAGTAAATGTAGAATTTACTACATTGCTTAGTAAATCTTCCGACACACAAATCTCATTAAAGTCAAATATATCAGAAAAAGTTCTTTGACCAGAGCCTGGAACCGCAGTCCCCATATCTTCTATGAAGACTGATGCAGCAGTATTGTTCTTTACTATTATAGTATCAGACATTTATTTACATATCCTTTTAGCTAAATTTCCTGTAGAACATTCAGTTCCAGTTTTATGACCATATTTGTAATGACATTTTTCACAACAAACAACTCCGAAATCAGGATCAAGTGCAAAACCTGGTTCTAATTTCTGTGGTCTTGAATGATGAACTGTATTAGCTGGTTCATCACAATATTCACAATAATAACCATTTCTATTAAATACTTCTTTTCTCCAAATATTATATTCTTGATTTGTGTATATTTGTTCTTTATTTATTATTTTATTTGGATCAGATTTCATATTAAATAATGGACATTCTTGTTTACATTCATCACAACAATAAAAATATGATCCATCATATCCATTTTCAATTTGTCTAATTCTTTCAGATAATTGAGTTTTTGTTGGAGTAAACCACCCACCCTTTTCTTTTGAATTAGAACATTTATTATTTTTACAATGAACTTGTATTATTTTTTCTTTGTCCGGTTTATATCTCATTTCTTCAACTTTAGAAAATGTTAAATATTTTTTTTCAATTTTTGAAATAGTATAGGAGTTAACTTTACTTAAATTTTTTCTATGACTAGATGAAAAAAAATTTCCTTTGTTAGCTATAGATATTTTTTGTTTAGTTTTTTTAGATAATACTTTACCTTTATTTGCTTTACTAATTTTTTCTTTATTTTCTTCACTATGGGTTTGCCCAAACATTGGATTTTTTAATCCAATCATTCTTAGGCGTTGTTCTTTTTTTAATTTTTTTGTAGTTTTATATCCATATTTTTCGATCCATGAACGTTTTGCTTTAACACTCAATTTTTTTCTTATAATATTAGCTTTGTAATCACCGTGGATACTAAGTAATGTTCTATTTTTTAAAGAATCACTTATTTTTTTACAATGTAATTTAGTTTTTTTCTTAGCCTTATTTTTCTTAGAATTTATTTTTCTTAGAGATGGACATTTATTCCAGCTACTTTCACAACACCACTTACCATTTTTAAATTGGTAAGTGGCTTCCCTCCCACACCCATATTCACATAGTCTCATATTTATCCTCTATAAGCTATTTCAACTATTACTATTGGATCTTCAACTGTTGTTGCATTGTCAGAATATAGTTGCAGGTAATCACCAGCACTAATATCAACATTCAATGTATTCAATTGAGAACCTAATGCAGCAGTAACAGGTAATGTTGCAATGTTAGCAGCATTATCATTTGATCTTAATCTCATATCAGCAGTACCAGATGTATCTAATTGAGCAGTCATAGAAACTATTACTGCATTTCTTGGAATTCTATATCCAGAATTATTTGAAGCTAAAGCGCCTGCAGCAAAATTTAGATATTGATTAGAAGTATTTCCTTTTCTGCCAAATGCTAAATAAAGACGTTGCACAGAAATCCATTTACTTCTAGAACTATCATAAATAAATAACATACCATCTTTAACTGACATCTGACCCGCAGCTAACCCAGATGTCGGGAGGGCTGATTGTTGAGTTAATTCTAATGGAGCATATGTGCCACTAGTAGCATCTAATTTAATTGCACCAGTATCAACAGTAACTGTTCTTCCAACTCCTGCTCCTCCTTGATCATAAGCACCATCTAATGAATTAGGTTCACCATAATCAATATCAGCGATTTTAACCCAAGTTAATAGAGGAAATTCATATACATATTGAGCTTGTTTTCCATCACCATCATCATTTACTAACACTGCATTATTATCAACTGGATCTGCATCTGCATCCCAAGATGAACCGCTCCATTCAAAAATCATATTAGCGGTAGAATCTAAATTAATAACTCTATCTCCAGCAGCAGGCGCCCCTTGGTCAACCCAACTATCTACAACATATTTATAAAGATGGTCATCATCAGAATCAATAAAGAACATTCCATCAACAGGAGTAGGACCTGCTGAAGATATTTCTTCTATTATTGCTAAAACAGGATTGATCCAATTTGAAGCGCCAAAGGCAGGAGCGTCTGTAATATTATCCCAATGAACACTTGCTTCACCAGATGTTTGTAAGTCTGTTTTTGGATAGAATTTATCTTCAGTTTCTTTAGCATTATAAAGTGTTAAATACAATACTCCATTAGCCGCGTTTAAATCATCTACTCCATCATTAACAACTAAGGTTGAATTATTAACCAAAGTTCTAAGATCATCTGAACTAGCAATTTCTTCATATTCAAATTGATCTGATAAAGTAATTTGAGAAGCTCCAGGTATTGAGATACCCAAATCTTCTACCATCTGAGCAGATCCAGCATTTTTAATTATTAAAGTCCACATACTAGCCATAATATATTACCTCCAAGCTATTTCTAAATATAAAAGGGGGTAGTCTACATTACCACTATTAACTAATAGCTTGGTTTGTATATAATCCCCAAGGTTAACATCTATGTTTAAATTATCATTAATTTGCTCTGATACATTTAATAAACTCATAGTATATATCGCAGAAATAGCGTTGTTCTTTTTAATCTCAAATACACAGTTCACCATATTTTGAGTTTGTACTGTTATTGCTGTAATAGTTCCATTGCGAGGTATTTTATATCCGAGAATATTTGTAGGAATATTACTTGTTGTTTGTAACCATCTCTCTCCAGAAATGTTATTATGTTTAATACCAAAAGCTAAATTCTCTCTAGTAATACTAACCATTTTATTTCGGGTTGTATCAAAAAATAAAATAACCCCATCAGTATTTTGTACCAGATTGATATTAGGTCTTACGATATCTTTTAACATATATTATCCTTTTAAGTAACTACTTCTTTTAAAGCTTTTAGTGTAGTATCATCTTTATCAAGTACATATTTCCAGTAAGCTCTAATTGAATCAATGTCGTCTTCAGGTGTTACTTTTCTATTATATGGAATACCAATACTGAACGTATATGTATGACCATTTGATATTCTTGAGTTAAACCATTTAGTTGTAATTGTAGATCCTGATTTTGTTACTATTTTATTAGTAACTTCTCTAAGAAATTTTTGATATTTTATAGAATCATCAACAACATTTTTATGAATTAAATCAAGCTTAGTTTTATCTTTTTCCTTTAAGAATTTTTTCCAAGAGGTTCCTACTAATTCATCTTCCCCATTAAATCCTAAATCTCTTGCAAGTTTAAAACTACATGATTTTATATTCATTTCTTTATCAAGAATTAGCATATAAATATTAGTAAAATCAAAAAGATCTTTTAAACTCATTTTAAGATTATGTTCATAATGCTCATATCTTTGATGTGCAATACCAACTTTTAATAATACAGCTATTCGATTTAATAATTTATTTAAATCAAATGGTTTTTTAATAAAATCATATATATAATCATAATGTTGAAAACACTTATATTTATAGTCTTTACCAGACATAAATAAATACGGTTTATTATATTTATTTTTAAATAACTCGTGAGCGACTTCATTACCTTTTAAAATAGAGTTTAATTCAATGTCGATAATAAACAAACAAGTTTTATCAATCATAGGATGTTCTATCATATCTATACATTTAGTAAATGTATAGATATCTGCATCTGGGACTTTTTTATTCAAGAATGTTTTTAACATAGTTATAATTTCTACTTCATCATCCAGAATAAAAATTTGTTGTTTTTTATTATTATTCATTGTCATACTCCCAAAAAAAAAATTGTTCGCGATTTATTTAACTCCTATAAAAGTTGCGACTGCATCTATAATATCACTCTTTGACCAGATTTTTTCCAACGCAGTAATGAGAGAAATAATAACAACTATTAACCCACCTGAGATAGCTATTAAATGATATCTTAATTTTCCGTGTTCTTTTACATTATCTACTCGACCATCAGTAATATTTTTAGATATACTTGTAACACCAGTATTACATAAAACATTATGTTCTGATAAAACATCTATTATTATTTTTAATTGACTATTAACTTTTTGTTGTTCAATAGTAATATTTTTTATATTTTCAACAACTTTGACTTGTTCTTTAATTAACGTTTCTTGTCTATCATGTAATTGAGTATTATACTTTATATTATTCTCGTAAGATTTCATCATCAAAAATACATCATCTTTACTTAGAAGATCATTGTTCATGATAAAATCTCCTATTAATTATATATATTTAAAATGTATGGCATAGATACAACTGAGTAACTATGTCTGTCGTCTTTTAATTTTAATTTTCTAACATTTTTATTTAAACGATATGCAACGTGTACCCAACCGTTAGGAAAATATTCAGCTATTAATTCTCGATAATCTAAATTTGTATGAATCCATTTAAGTACATAAACTAATCTAACTTTTGAACTAACAGGTTCAAAGTCGATTGCTTCTCCTCTGGTATGATTTGATTTAGCAGAACTTCCAACTTCAAGACATAATTGAACTGACCGAAACCCAGATGTAATTCTTATAGGACCAAATTCTTCTCTAACAGGTTGAATAATATTTCCAGCAACTCTTTCAATAGATTGCCATTGTTGTTCGTTAGGAATATTTCTAATACCTAATCTTAATGCCGTAGCAGATCTAACAAACTCTTTATATCTAAAATTAGGCGCCATCGGCAATTTATCTTCTAGATTTCTTAACATAGTTTTATCCTTTTAACATTTTTTTATTGACAGATAAATCTTTTATTTCCCAAGCATCCCAGCAAAAATCTCTAATGTAGTCATAAGGTAAATAACCATATCCATCTTGACCCCATCCAGATCCCCAAGAATTTTTAAACTTAAACATTCTTGTTTCTGGATTCCAACCTACCAAACAAATAGCATGACCACCATACATATTATTTGGATTACTTGGGTAAGCAACTATACCATTAGAGGTAGTATAAAATATTTCTATAAAACATGCAACTCCAACACAGATAGGTCCGTTATTTTTAAGAGAATTAATTATATCTTCTGGTGATCCCATTCTAATATATTCTCCACCAAGCGCCCATTTAGAAACTAGGTTAGCCCAATGTTTTGGTTTACCAACATAACTATCATTATAAGGCCAAGCTTTTTCACATGGAACTCCAACTTTATTTAAAATTTGCATAGCAAATCTAATGGAGGTTCCTTCTTCTTCTGGCCAGTAATCTATTTCTTTACATTTATAATATAACCATTGTTCAGAAAGATCATAATGTTTAGCAGCTCTTTTATAATTTTTACCTTCTGCTAATTCAGCTAAATGTTCTTTTTGTTCTTGCCATTCTTTCATAGCAACAACTGCAAACCCAACACATGAACCAAGACTTCCTTGATTTTTAACTGGACTCATTTCTGAGGTATAATCTATTATATTAGTAGTAGTTTGAATTTTTTCTAATATAGGTGCAGTGAGTTTTAAAGGTTTATGATCTCTTTCATCTACATTATCTTGTTTATAATTTAAAATATATTTTTCAAGCAATTCATCTGAAACTTTTTGTATAGGTGGTGAGTATTTCTTTGATGGTTTTATAATTGGGGGTGATTTTTTTGCACCTTCATCTATTTCATAATATATTATATTGTATTTTTCAATTTCACTTAAAATTTGAGATTCTAATACTGAATCACATTTAACTATTAAAGGTGTTCGAACAGTTTTGTTTCCAATTTTTATTAAGAAACCTTTTTGTTTTATATGTATTGTTTTCATATTTTTAATCTCCAAAAATTAATCTCTATATATATGTCCATTATATGAAATATTTTCATATAAGTTAGAAAGTTTTGTACCAGTTTGATTAGTACTTTCTTTTGCATAAGAACTTAAATTATTTTCTAGTACATTTAATTTTTCTATGAAAGCATAAATATGATTCACTAAACGTACCTCTGTCGGATCAGGATCAATTTTATTTTCCAAAACTTCAATCAAATCTTTCAATTGTTCAAAAGTATTCTTTGTATCCGATTGATGTAATCCTTCTAAAAACATTTTTGCTTTGTTGTGAGAGAGTCCTGGCATAATTAATTTTCTCCTAAAAAAATTAAATCTATATATGTAAAATTCTAGCAACATTTTATATTTGTTCTAGAATTTGGGTTAGGTTATAATAAAATATATGATTATTTTATATTACCTTATAAAAAATAAATTTTATTTAATAAATCTTTGGCAAGGAAAATTATAACCATCAAATGACCAAGAACTTGCTGTTGAATAAGCACCGCAAGAATTAATTTTTGTTTTTTTAAGTCTATAATATAATGGTTTTAATTTATTAAATTTATGAATTAATGGAATAATTGATTCATATTGTTGAAGTTTCTATTCTGACTTCATTTGTTTTGAGCATTTTTATCTACCCTAATTAAAATTCTATTTTGAATATCTGTTATCGATATTATTTTATAATTACATTCTTTTTCATCCAAAAATTTTGTGTATTTTCGATATAACTTCATTGTGTGTAATCCACTATAATTTGTTAACTCTATAAATAATTTATTATTTGTTATTTCTAATAATTTATCAAAATATTCATCTATTTCTTTAAAAAATAGAATCGATAATAGTAAAACATTATCATATCGAATACTGTTTTTTTTACAATATTTAATATAATCATCGAGTTCACTAATAATAAATTTGGAACCAGTTTTTTCTATTTTTTCAATATATTCACAAATATCAATCATTTCAGGTATTCTATCAATACCTGTAAGTTCAACATTTTTTTTATGAATCAATTCTCTTGAAATATGTCCTGTATTACAACCTATATCTAAACAACTTGAACCTTCAGTTATTTCATTTAAAATGGGTTCAATTCTTATTTTTTGTTTATCAAATTTACGATAATCACCATCTAATATTAATTCACCAAATAAAGTTATAGGTGAATATGTTGGTTTAGAATATATTTTTTGAATACCCTTTAGAACATCGTCTTTATCCATTAATTAAATTCCATAAATCTAATAATTTTGGCAATTCATCAAAAAAATGATCAATCTGAATCATTGAATCTCCCTCATAAAGTGCATTTGCTGGTTCTAGAATTTGTGTTAGGTTATTATAAAATATATGATTATTTTATATTACCTTAT